>NZ_JBHWVI010000057.1:0-41296 GCF_042737005.1 Streptomyces sp. NPDC060027 | reverse complement strand
ACAGGGAGGGCGCCCCCTTTCACGTACGAACTGCCGCTACCCGGAGGCCTTCGCGAGCTTCAGGGCGTACTCCGCCCACCATTCGCCCGCCTTCGGGCCTCCCTTGCACGTGCCGTCCGACTCGCCCGGCCGCTTGACCCACAGATACGCGTCGACGAGCGGATCGGCGGTCTTGGTCGTCGGGCTCTCGCCGAGCGCGCGGCCCGGCGGGTTGCACCAGTTCTCGTCGGCCTTGCCGCCCGTGTACGGACCGTTGCCGTTGCGGCTGGTGTCGATGACGAAGTGCTTGCCCGCGACCTTCGCGGCCAGCTGCTTGCCGTAGGCGATGGAGTCCTCGGTCGAGTAGAAGTTGGAGACGTTGACGGAGAAACCGTCGGCCTCGGCGATGCCCGCCCACTGCAGCGGCTGGAAGATCTGGTCGGGGTGGCCCCAGCCCGCGTTGCCCGCGTCCAGGTACACCTTTGTGTTCTTCAGGGACTTGAGCTTGCCGACGGCGCCCTTGAGGAGGTCGTAGCGCTCCTCGTGGAACTCCTCCGGAGTGCACTGGTTGACCAGGTGCAGGATGGCGTCCGGTTCCAGGATCACCGTGGCCGGGCGGTCCCCGATCCCCTTCGCCACCCCGTCGATCCAGGTCCGGTAGGCGTCGCCGTCGGCGGCACCGCCCTGCGAGAACTGGCCGCAGTCGCGGTGCGGGATGTTGTACAGGACGAGGATCGCGGCCCGGTCGACCTTCTCGGCGGCCTCGGTGAAGCCGCGCGCCTCCTGCTCAGGGTTCTCCGCGCCGATCCACTCACCGGTGGGCTGCTCGGCTATCTTGCGGATCTGCTCGGCGTCCTTGTCCTTGCCCGCTCTGGCGTAGGTGGCGACCTGCTCGGCCGCGTTCCCGTCCGGATTCACCCAGAACGGGTCCGCGTTCTTCGGCTGCTGTGTGACCTTGGCTCCGGAACCCTCGTCCTTGTCCCCGTCGCCCCCGGAGGAACACCCCGCGAGCAGCAGTGCCGCCCCCAGCACCGCCGTGGACGCCCGTGCCCCGGCACCCCTCTTGCCGTACATGCAACTCCCCCTCGGGTGCACCGTCCTAAGCCTCAATCGTGACATACCCGCCGCGCGGCCCACGAGGCCGCCCGGGCCTTGTCGGCGAGCTGTTACAGCCCCGCCTCCGCGACCGCGCGCTCCGGCACCGGCACCCCACGGACGAGCGACGCGGGTCCGTGACCACGCCATGGACCGGGGTAACGGAACGCATAGTCATCCGCGGTTCCGGGAAGGCTTCCGGAGCGACCGCGCCCGGCCTGCGGGCATCGCCCGGCGCCACCCGTCACGGACTTGGCGTCGGACAGCCTCTGGGCCACGCCGCTCACCTGTTCCCAGGTGGCGGCGAGCGGCCCGAGCCCCCGGCCAGTCGCTCCGGCCCGACCGCCCCGCACCGGCGGACGGGCTCCAGACCTCCCGCGCCGGCGCCGGGTTACTCCCGCAACCCGTGCGCGCGCGGTCGAGGACCAGCCCGGTCGGCGGCTTCGGGGGAGCGGGTCGTCGACCGGGCCCGGTAACCGCGTCCGTATCCCCGCTCAGGGCCCGTTCCCCGTGAGATACGCCGAGACGATCACGTTGGCCGTGTAGCTGCCGCTGGTCCGGTCGAAGGTTCCGCCGCACGTGATCAGCCGCAGCTCGGCCCGGCCCGACTGCCGTTCACCGTAAGCCTGTCGGGCGTCGAAGTGGTCGCGCGCGAGCACCTGGACGTCGTCCACGGTGAACTCCGCGACCGTCCCGTCGTCGCGGACGACCCTGACGGTGTCGCCGGGCTTGACGGCGCTGAGCTTGTAGAAGACCGCGGGCCGGGTCTCGGTGTCGACGTGCCCGACCATCAGCGCGGTCCCGGCTGCGCCCGGCTGCGCCCCGGCCGCGTACCAGCCGACGACGCCCGGCTGCTCGTACGGCGGCGGATCGATCCCGCCCCGCCGGTCGAGCCCGCGGGCCACCACGGGGGCCTGCACTCCCATCGAGGGAATGTCGACGCGCTGCGGCCGGGCGTTCCCGAGGGGCTTCAGCGCGGGCGGCAGCCGCACCTCCGGCGGCCGTCCGACGGCCGCGATGTCCCCCGTGGTCGGCGCCGATATCCCCAGCCGCAGGTCCGTCACCTGACGGCCCCACAGCCACAGTCCGAGCAGCAGCACCAGCCAGGCCACGCCGGTCAGCAGGCGGCCGGCGCCCGGGGAACGCTCCCGTTCGGCCATGTCAGTCGCGGCTGTCGTGGCCCCGGCGCGCGCCGCGGACCGCCACTGCGGCCGCGGCGACGCCCGCGAGGACCAGGCCGACCACGGCCTGCTTGGTGCCGGGTCCGGCCGCTCTGGCGTCCACCGAGGCGAAGTGGGCGGTACCGCCGCCGCCCGCGTGCACGGGCGCGATCGGCGAGGCGGGTGGGGAGACGCTCGGGGTGGAGTCCGGCGCCGTGACGGTGACCGTGCCCCTGACCCGGCCGGAGTGGCCGTCGCAGTCGACCTCGATGCCGTAGCTGCCGGGGTTGAGCGAGGTGCGGACGCGGGTCTCCCCGGTCAGTCCGCCGCCGCCCCCGCCGGTCAGCCGCGCGTCCGAGACGAACGCGTCGGACACCGCGGTGCCCGTCCGGCCCGCGCAGCCCATGACCCGCAACTGGATGTCGCTGCCGGGGCCGGGGGACGCGGGTGTCACGGAGATACCGGCCGGTCCCGCGTCGGCCGCGTACGCGGCGGGCGTGAACGCGGCCGCGACCACCGCCCCGGCACAGAGAGTGAGTCGCATTGAGCGCATCGTGAAACCTCCAGATATCTGGAGACTCCCCCTCTGGGCGGCGGCCCGCATCTTCAGGGGGCCGCCGCTGCTCCGTACGGGTCAGTCCGCGGCGGTGCGGGTTTCGGATCCGCTCGGCGCGCTCCGGGATTCAGATGCGGTCGACGAGATCCGCGATCGAGTCGACGATCTTCGACGGCCGGTACGGGTAGCGCTCGATCTCCTCCGGCGTGGTCAGCCCGGTCAGGACGAGGAAGGTCTGCATCCCCGCCTCCAGACCGGCCAGGACGTCGGTGTCCATGCGGTCGCCGATCATCGCGCTCGACTCCGAGTGCGCGCCGATGGCGTTCAGCCCGGTCCGCATCATCAGCGGGTTCGGCTTGCCCGCGAAGTAGGGCTGCTTGCCGGTGGCCTTGGTGATCAGCGCGGCCACCGCTCCGGTGGCGGGCAGCGGCCCCTCGGTGGACGGGCCGGTCTCGTCCGGGTTGGTGGCGATGAACCGGGCGCCGCCCTTGATCAGCCGGACCGCCTTCGTCATGGCCTCGAAGGAGTAGGTACGGGTCTCGCCGAGGACCACGTAGTCCGGTTCGTGGTCGGTCAGGACGTACCCGATGTCGTGCAGCGCGGTGGTCAGGCCCGCCTCGCCGATGACGTACGCCGTGCCGCCGGGCCGCTGGTCGTCCAGGAACTTGGCCGTGGCGAGGGCGGAGGTCCAGATGTTCTCGACGGGCACGTCCAGGCCCATGCGCTGGAGCCTGGCGTGCAGGTCGCGGGCCGTGTAGATCGAGTTGTTGGTCAGGACCAGGAACGGCCTTCCGGACTCCCGCAGCTTCTTGATGAACGCGTCGGCGCCGGGGATCGGCACACCTTCGTGGATGAGGACACCGTCCATGTCGGTGAGCCACGACTCGATGGGCTTGCGCTCTGACATGTACGGGTTCTCCTGCCGTCCTGGCGTACGTACGCACTCGATCCGGGGACGCCGGAACGACGCTGTGCCGACGCCCCCAGCCTAGTCAGGGCGGTGTGATCCCGGCCCGGCCGGGATCACACCGCCCCGGCCGGGTCGGACCGGCTCGGCCGGCACGCCGTCGCGGGGTCAACCGGCGGGGCGCCGGAACGAGCTCCGGAATGCCGGAGCGGACGGGGGCGCCAGGAGCCTGGTCGTTCGGACGGTCGACGGAAACGATCGTCGCGGACGGCGCTCCCGCCACGGCTTCCAGGTGTCAGGGCCGGCGCGGACGCACCCGCCGCCCCAGGGCGAGCAGTCCGGCTCCGGAGACGAGCAGGGTGAGCGCGAGCGCGGCCAGTCCCAGCCGGTTCGAGGCACCGGGTCCGGTGCTGGCCAGCTGGTCGGCGGACGGCGCCGCCGCACCGGTCTCCGCGGTCCCGCCGACGGTCGTCCCGCTGCCGGTCCCGCCGCTCGGAGTGCCCGTACCGGCGCTGGCACTGGCGCTGGCACTGGCACTGGCACTGGCGCTGGCGCTGGCGCTGGCGTCGGTACCGGTGTCGGCGGCGCCCACGTCCGCGCCCGCTTCCTTACCCGTCTCCTCGCTCCTGCCCGTGCCGTCGTCCTCGACGCGGAACCGGTAGTCGTTCGACTCCCCCACCCAGTCGCCGTCGTCCTCGTGCCGCTGCACGACGGCCGCGTTCGCGACGACGGTGTTCGGCGCGGTCGCGCCGGAGGTCAGGGAGAGCCGCACCTTCACGGTGAGGGTGCGGCCGGGCGCCACGGTGAACCCGGGGAAACCGTCGTCGAACGGCCCCACGTTCTCGTCCTCGTCGCTCCGTACGAACGTCACCGCGTGCGCCCGCCCCCCCTCGAAGAACTCCAGCCGTGCCTGCTCCGGCCGCAGCGTCCGCTTCGCGTCGACGAGGACGACGACCGGATGGATCGCGCCGCAGGTGTGCGCCGTGGTGTTGGTGAGGTCGATGTACCAGGTCCCGAAGCCGCCGCCGGCCTCGTAGGCGTCGGGACCACCGTGGATACGGGTCTTGATCGGGAAGTCGCGGGTGTCGGACGAGACGCAGGCGGGCCGGGGTTCCAGCGCGTGCGCCGGGGTCGGCGTGAGCGTCACGCACAGGGCGAGAGCCGTCGGGGCGAGGGCGGTCGGGGCGAGCGGGTGGGACGTACGCAGTCGCATGAGGAGCCTTTGGCCGATCGGAGGGTGGCGGGGATCGGGAGGATCGAAAGCGTCAGTCGGTACCGGGCAATGGCCCCGTGACCCTGCCACGCGTCACCCCCGCCGACGGACCGCCACGCACGGAGTCACCCCGTTCGGCCGCACAGATCCCCTCACCCGGCCCGCATCCCCCTCCACCGACCCCGAACCCCTTCACCGACCCCGCACCACCTCCGCCCAGCCATCTCCCCCCCTGGCTCAGCCCCCGTGGCTCAAGCGCTCAACCCATATCCCGTCGCCCGGTCAGCTCCTCGCCGTGCTGCCCGCGTCCTCGTCCGCCCGGCCGTCCCGACGGCCCGGCTGCCCGCACCCCTCCGCTCAGCCCTCTCCCCGGCCGAACAGTGGGGCCAGCAGGAGTTGGGCCGCACCCTCGGCCACTCCGCGTGCCCCACCGGGAGCCACCCGGACCGGCACCGCGGCGCCGCCCCCTTCGCGCCGGGCCCGTTCCTCCAGGACGGCGCCGACGCCGCGTACGAAGACCTCCTCGTGCGCCGCGACCGTGCGCCCGCCCAGCAGGACGAGGTCGATGTCCAGCAACCCCACCAGATTCGCCGCCCCGGCGCCGAGCACCCGGGCCGCCTCGTCCACGGTCCCGCGCCCCACCGCGTCCAGACACAGCACCTCGATGCACCCCCGGTTCCCGCACTCGCACAGCGGCCCGTCCAGCTGGATGACCTGATGCCCGAACTCCCCGGCACCGGTACGGGTCCCCCGGTGCACGACCCCACCGAGCACGAGCCCGGCTCCGAGGCCCGTACCGAGATGCAGATACGCGAAGGATCCACCGCCGGAAAAGCCGGTGCCGGTGCCGGCGTCGGCACCGGACCCCACCGCGACGCCGAGTGCCGCCGCGTTGGTGTCCTTGTCCACCACCACCGGCAGCCCGAGCCGCCCGGCCAGCGCGTCCCGCAGCGCGAACCCGTCCCACTCGGGAAAGCCCGTGACCCGGTGCAGCACCCCCGAGGTGTGATCGAGGGGCCCCGGCAGCGCGACCCCCAGGCCGAGCGGCGACACCCCGCCGAGCAGGGCCGAGACCTCCCCGGCCGCCCCGTCGACCACCGCGTCGGCCCCGGCCCCCAAGTCCAGCGGTGCGCGCCGCTCGGCCACCACGGCCCCGGTGAGATCGCAGAGCACCACGGTCAGTTCGTCCCGGTCGAGGTGCAGCCCGACCGCGTGCCCCGCCTCGGGCACGAGCCGCAGCACCGTACGGGGCTTGCCGCCCGTGGACGCGCGGCGCCCGGCCTCCGTCGCGAAACCGTCCGCCCGCAGCCGCGCGGTGATCTTGCTGACGGCCTGCGGGGTCAGTCCGGTCCGCTCGGCGAGTTCGAGGCGGCTGATGCCGGCGGCCCCCGCCGTGCGCAGCAGATCGAGCACCAGCGCGGCGTTGTGACTGCGCAGGGCGGGCAGGTTCACCCCGGCCGCCCCGGCACCCGCGACGGCCACCGAACCTCCGGGGCCACCCGGACCGCGGGTGGCGCCGGGACTGCGGGTGGCTCCGGGACTGCGGGTCAGCTCCGCCATCTCCCCCGGTTCTCGCGGTTCTCTCCGCTCCGCAGACGCCTGCGACTCCCGCGACTTCTCCGGCGCGGCCGGAACAGCCGAAGGGGCCGGATCCCCCTGCTTCCCGGGGATCCCCGGCATCCCGCCCCCACCCACATTGGTCCTGTTCACATCACCCATTGTCCCCCGCGCTTGCACTTTGGCAACAGCGTTGCCAAAGTAGGACGCATGACAGGCATGACTGGTACGCCCCTTCGCGTGGGTCTCGTCGGCTACGGCCTCGCGGGTTCCGTTTTCCACGCCCCGCTGATCGCCACGACCGAGGGCCTCGCCCTCGACACGGTCGTCACCTCCCATCCGGAGCGCCAGGCGCAGGCCCGCGCCGAGTTCGGCGACGGACTCCGCTTCGCCGCCACGCCGGATGAGCTGCTGGCACGCGCCGACGAGCTCGACCTGATCGTCATCGCGACCCCGAACAAGACCCACGTCCCCATCGCGACCGCCGCCCTGAAGGCCGGCCTCCCCGTGGTCGTGGACAAGCCCATCGCCGGTACGGCGGCGGAGGCCCGCGAGCTGGCCGCCCTGGCCGACGAGCGCGGCCTGCTGCTCTCCGTGTTCCAGAACCGCCGCTGGGACAACGACTTCCTGACGCTCCGCAAGCTGCTCGCCGAGGGCGAGCTGGGCGACGTCTGGCGCTTCGAGTCGCGCTTCGAGCGCTGGCGCCCGCAGCCGAAGGGCGGCTGGCGCGAGTCCGGCGACCCGGCAGAGATCGGAGGTCTCCTCTACGACCTCGGCAGCCACCTCGTCGATCAGGCGCTCGTCCTCTTCGGCCCCGCGGCCTCGGTGTACGCAGAGTCGGACATCCGCCGCCCCGGCGCGCTCACCGACGACGACACGTTCTTCGCGATCACGCACACGAGCGGGGTCCGCTCCCACCTCTACGTCTCCGCGACGACCGCGCAGCTCGGCCCGCGCCTCCGCGTCCTCGGCTCGCAGGCGGGGTACGTCAAGTACGGCCTCGACCCGCAGGAGGCCGACCTGCGCGAGGGCAAGCGGCCCGGTGCCACGGCCGAATGGGGCATCGAGCCGGAGGCCCTGTGGGGCCGCGTCGGCTCCGGCGAGTCCCCGCTGACCGGCGGCGGCCGTCCCGAGCCCACGGTCCCGGGCGCGTACCCGGCGTACTACGCGGCCGTCGCCGCCGCCATCCGTGACGGTGGCCCCAACCCGGTGACCGCGCACGAGGCCGCGGCCGCCCTCGACGTCCTGGAGGCGGCCCGCCGCTCCGCCCACGAGGGAGTGGTGGTGACCCTGTGAACGCGCCCGCACCGGAGATCGCCGAGCTGATCACCGAGCTGGAGGAGCAGGAGCGCCGTCTGACGCTCCCCCGCTTCACCCACGACGACGCCTGGACCCTCGGCACGCTCCTCGTCGAGCTCGCCCGCGAGCGCAACGCGCCGGTCGCCGTCGACATCCGCCGCGGGGGCCAGCAGCTCTTCCACGCGGCACTGCCGGGTTCGACCCCGGACAACGACGCCTGGATCGACCGCAAGCGCCGCGTCGTCGAGCGCTACGGCTGCTCCTCGCTCCTGGTCGGCTCCCGCTTCCGCGCCAAGGGCACGACCTTCGAGGAGTCCTCGCGCCTGGACCCCGACACGTACGCGGCCCACGGCGGCGCGTTCCCGATCACCGTGACGGACGCGGGCGTCATCGGCACGGTGGTCGTATCGGGCCTCCCCCAGGTCGAGGACCACAAGATGGTGATCGAGGCCCTGGAAAAGTTCCTGGCCGCGTAGCGAGCCAGTTCCCCGCACCCCACCAGGGGCGCGGGGAACTGCGCGACCAACCACGACGCACCCGCGGCGAACGACTCACCCCAGCCGAAGGCGGACCCGACAGCGAACCAAGCGGAGCGCTTACGCGTTCTTGAGTTCCTGCCGCTGCCGCCCCAGCCCCCCGATCTCCAGTTCCACCACGTCACCCGCCCGCAGGAACGGCTTCGGCTCGGGCTGACCGAGCGCCACCCCGGCCGGCGTACCGGTGTTGATGACATCGCCGGGGTACAGGGTCATGAACTGGCTCACGTAGCGGACGACCTCGGCCACCGGGAAGATCTGCTCGGCCGTCGCGCCGTCCTGCTTCAGCTCACCGTTCACCCAGAGCTTCAGCGACAGCGCCTGCGGGTCCGGGACCTCGTCCGCGGTCACCAGCCACGGACCCAGCGGGTTGAACGTCTCGCAGTTCTTCCCCTTGTCCCAGGTACCGCCCCGCTCGATCTGGAACTCGCGCTCGGAGACGTCGTGCGCCACTGCGTACCCGGCGACATGGGCGAGCGCCTCCTCCTCGGACTCCAGGTAGCGGGCGGTACGGCCGATGACGACCGCCAGTTCGACCTCCCAGTCGGTCTTCACCGACCCGCGCGGTACGAGCACGGTGTCGTTCGGCCCGACCACGGTGTCCGCGGCCTTGAAGAAGATCACCGGCTCGGCGGGCGCCTCGGCGCCGGTCTCCCGGGCGTGGTCGTGGTAGTTGAGCCCGATGCACACGACCTTGCCGATCCGGGCCAGCGGCGGTCCGACGCGCAGCCCGGCCGGGTCCAGCGCTGGCAGCTCACCGGCCTCGGCGGCGGACCGGACGCGGCCGAGCGCCGCGCCGTCGGCGAGCAGCGCCCCGTCGATGTCGGCGACGACGCCCGACAGATCCCGCAGGGTCCCCTCGGTGTCGAGCAACGCGGGCCGCTCCGCCCCGGCCGTACCGACTCGCAGCAGCTTCATGGTCACCATCTCCCTCGATCACGGGCCGTCGACCGACGGGTGCAGCCATCGGAGGACTGGTCGATCGTCCAAGCTCGCTGTCCAGTCCGCAAGACCCCGTTCACGGACTGGACCGCCAGCCCCTCGCTCTCGGACCGCACCGCCTGGACCGCCCGTGCCGGCGCAGGGCCCTCGCCGGGCCTGCGCCGGGCCTGCGGAGGAAGCCCCGTCAGACGAGTGCCGCGGTCGCGGGCGCGGCCCCCGGCATGTCCCGGTAGAGCACCGCCCGCTCCACCGCGCTCCAGGTCGTACTGGTCACCACGTACAGCGCGGCCGCCAGCGGCACGACGGCCACGGTGAACAGCGTGAAGAAGGACATGAACGGCATGAGCTTGGTGACCGAGGCGAGCCCGGGCACCTGCTCACCGTCGCCCACCACGGGCGCGGCGGCGGTCATCCGCTTGGTCCGGCGGTAGTTGAAGGTGGCGACGGCCGCGACGACGGCGAAGAGGGCCAGGTAGACGAGGCCGGCCGGCCCGAAGAGCCCGCCGTCGCCGAGCGCGTCCGCCCACCGGTCGTCGAGCGGCGCGGCGGACAGCGTGTGCCCGAGCAGGGCGTTGGCCCCGCCGCCGATCGTCGAGCTGGAGAACAGGTGGTAGAGAAGGAAGAAGGCCGGCATCTGGAGCAGGCTGGGCAGGCATCCGGAGAGCGGCGGCACCTTCTCCGCGGCGTGCAGCTCCATCAGCGCCTTCTGGAGCTTCTCGGGGTCCTTCCCGTGCTTCTTGCGCAGCTGTGCGATCTGCGGCTGGAGCGCCGCGCGCGCCCGCTGCCCCCGCGCCGCCGCCCGCGACAGGGGATGCACGAGCAGTCGTACGAGCGCGGTGAACAGGACGATCGCGGCAGCGGTCGCCGAGGCGTGGAACAACGGCTGGAGCAGGTCGGCGAACCGCTCGACCAGGTACGCGAAAGCGGACATGAACGTGGACATGGGTGAGCCCTCCGGGGGTCTCGTCGTGCCGGGATGACGGAATGCGGCATGACGACCCGCGCGGGGTCACCTGGGATGGAGAGCCCACCCCGGGTGGAGAGTCACCGGGGGTGGAGAGCTGAAGGGGTGCCCTACGCGGTCGCCGGGAGGGCGTGTCCGGGGGCCCTGGGCCGCGGCCGACCGCTGGCGTCCGGATCGCGTTGTGGCAGGAAGGCCGTGCGCCGGGCGCGGTCGCGGATGGCCGTGCGCACCCGGGTGGGCGGCACAGGGGGCGCGCAGCGCGACACGATGAGGGAGCACGCGGCGAAGGCGGACCCGGCCGCGGCGGTGGCGGCGAGCGCGACGGTGGCGGTGAGGCTGCCGGTGTCGAGCAGGGCGACCTCGAGGAGCAGGAGCAGCAGTACGCCGGCGGGGCGGGCGTCGGCCCAGGTACGGATCATCGGCTGCCCCTCCTCGTACGTGGTGCGCGTGCCCTTCCGTTGGTTATACAGGATGCCTCTCGACAGCCCCCCGGGATTCGGCCCCGGCCGACTCCCGCCGGTCCGCCCCGGCCTGCTTCTGGGTGTCCGTCTCGATCGGCTCCAGCAGCCGCCTCGGCCCCAGCAGGGCCCGGCTGACCGGATCCGCCGGGTCTCGGTCGAGTCCGGGGCCCGGTGTCATCTCGACGTCGGGGACGGGCACGACCATGGCACAGGCGGGGCATTCGCCGTACGGGCCGAGCTCCGTGCCGCAGGCGGCGTGCCGGAAGTAGCGCAAGCGGGTCTCGTCGAAGTGCTCGCGGCCCCACAGTCCGAGCGAGCGCAGGGTGGGCCACAGGGCGATACCGCGATCGGTGAGGACGTACTCGTCGCGCGGCGGCGACTCCTGGTAGCGGCGCTTCTCGAGGATGCCCACGGTGGTGAGCGACTGGAGGCGGGCCGCGAGCACGGCGCGCGGGATGCCGAGGTGCACGAGGAAGTCGTTGTAGCGCCGTACGCCGTAGAGCGCGTCGCGGACGACGAGGAGCGTCCAGCGCTCGCCGACGATCTCCAGCGCGCGGGCGATCGAGCACTCCTGCGTCGCGTAGTCCTTGCCCAGAGCCATGACCCCACTGTAGCCACTTTCCGACATGTTGGTTCAGTGAACGAACCTTGAGTGTTACGGTCTACTCCAGTAGTAGGTTCAATGACCGAACCTAAGGCGCCACCGTACGGATGATCCGCCGTTTCGAAAGGGCAGGCCATGACCCGGCTCGACCGGACCGACACCAGCACCCAGCCCGACCACGCCACCGCGTCCTCCGGGGGCGCCTTGACGTCGACCCCGCCGGCCGGTTCGGCCTCCGCGCCTTCCCCCGCCTCCCCCGCCTCTCCGGCGTCTCCGGCTTCTCCGGCGTCGGCGTCCTCGGTGGCCACCCCCGCGGAGAGCTCGCCGCGGGCCACCCCGACCCTCGTCCTGACCAGTGCCGCCACCGCCGTGGCCCTGATGACGTACACGGCCCCGATGGTCACGCTCCCGGACACCGCGGCCGCGCTGCACACCTCGGTCTCCGCCCAGGCCTGGCTGCTCAACGGCACCCCGCTGGGCCTGGCCGCGCTGCTCCTGGTCGCGGGGAGCCTCGCGGACGACTACGGCCGCCGCCGGATCTTCCTGGCCGGCACCGTCGCCCTCGGCGTCACCACCGCCCTCGGCGCGCTCGCGGGCTCGACCTGGCTGTTCACCCTGACCCGCATCGCGCAGGGCGCGGCGAGCGCGGCGATCCTCGCGAGCAGCCTGGGCCTGATCGTGCACGCCTTCCCGACCCCACGCGGGCGACTGCACGCGACGGGGGTGTGGGGCGCGTTCGTGAGCGGCGGCATCGCGGTGGGCCCGCTCCTCGCGGGGGCCATAGCGGGCTGGGACTGGCGGATGGCGTACGCCGTCCTGGGCGCCGCCGCCCTGCTGGTCGCCCTTCTCGGCACCCGCGCCCTGACCGAGTCCCGCGCACCCCGCGGCGGCCGGCCCGACCTCGCGGGGGCACTGACCTTCGGCCTGGCGCTGGTGTCGCTGGTGGCCGCGCTGACGCTGGGCCGCGACGGCTGGCTGCGCGCGCCGGTGGGACTGCTGCTGGCGGCGTTCCTCGTCCTGATGGCCGTGTTCGTCGCCGTCGAACGCCGCACCGGGACGCCCATGATCGACCTCGGACTGCTCCGGCACCGCCGTTTCCTCGCCTCGTCCGCGGGCGGGCTCTTCATGGGGCTCGCGGTGATCGGCCTGTTCAGCTTCCTGCCGGCACTGCTCCAGCGGACGCTCGGGCTCTCCGCGATGGACACCGCGTGGCTGTTCCTGCTGTGGTCCGGCCTCTCCTTCATGGTCGCTCTCCAGGCTCGCCGTCTCGCCGGCCGGGTCTCCCACCGCCACCAGCTCGCCCTCGGCTTCGCGCTGCACGCGGTCGGCGTCCTGACGATGCTCGGCGCGGTCGGGGCCGGCTCCTGGGCTCGTCTGCTCCCGGGCTTCGTCATCTCCGGTGTGGGCAGCGGCCTGCTGAACGCCGCGCTGCCACTGCTCGCCGTCGAATCCGTACCCGCGACCCGCGCCGCGATGGGCTCGGGCGCCCAGCAGACCTTCCGCTACATCGGTTCGTGCGCCGGGGTCGCCCTCACGATCGCCCTCGTCACCTCCACCGGCGGACCGGCGCGCGGCGCGGACATCGCGATCGCCGTCTCGGCGGGGCTCGCCGCACTGGCGGCGGCGAGCGTGCTGGTGCTCCGGGACCGGGCGTAGGCCGCCGGCGCAGGCGCGCAGCGCGAGGGGCTGGCGTGAGTCGGCGGGCCTGGCCTGAATCGGCAGGGTTGCTTGAGTCGGCGGGCATGCGCGAGCCGGCTGGCGTCGCCTGAAATCGGCAGGCCTGCGTGAGTCGGCGGCCCTGGCCCGACTCGGCGGGATCGGGTCCCGGTCAGCGGGGCCGCATGGCGGTGAGCTTCCCCCACACCGCCATGCGGTACCTGGAGGTGTACTCGGGGGTGCACGTCGTGAGCGTGATGTAGTACCCGGGCTCGCTGTACCCGTACGACGGCCGGACGGTGCTGCGGGGCACCGGGCGGATCACCCCGCCGTCCCGCGGGGAGGTCTGCGCGAGCGTCCGGTCGACGGTGTACGTGTAGACGGCGGTTCTCGTCTCGACGGTGATCGTGTCGCCGCGCCGGAGCCTCGGGAGGTACCGGAAGGGCTCCCCGTGCGTGTTCCGGTGCCCGGCGAGCGCGAAGTTCCCTGCCTGCCCCGGCTGTTGGGTGCCCTTGTAGTGGCCGACGTAGCCCTTGTTGAGGACGTCCGGCTTGCTGACACCCTCGGCGACGGGCACCCGGAGGGAGAGCCGGGGAATGCCGAGGACGGCGTAGGCCTGGGACCAACGGGGCCGGGTCCGGCCACTGCCGGCCCCGGCCCGCCCGGCACCGGACGAAGAAAGCTGTCCGGCCGACTGCCCGCCACCCCCGGCACCACCCTTCCCCTCCGCGCTCTTCCTCTCCCCGCTCTTGCCCGCGCCGGGACCTGCGCTCGCGTCGGGGTCGCCACTTCCCGGAGCTGGAGTCCCCCACTCCCGCTCCAGCGCCTGCACCTTGCGCTCCGCGTTGTGCTGCGCCTGCCGGTTGGTCCACCACACCTGGTGCACGACCAGGAGGAGCAGCACCACTCCGACGGTGACGAGCACCTCGGCACCGCTCCAGACCGCGCGTCGGTACGCGGCCCGCCGTCGCCGCGTGCCGTGATGCACGATCCCCGGAGCCCGCATCCGTACGCCCCCTTCGCCGGGCGCACGATAGGCGGCGCCCCGCCAACTCACCAGCCCCGCGCGACTTCCGTACGCGGCGATGCCCCGGCGCCCACCAAAAAGCCTCCCCACGAGGAGACTCCCGACGAAGAGGCACGTCGCTCCACGCACGAGCTCTCTCCCCCTCCTCCTGCCCCCCTGCACGAGAGCCGCCGCACCCGTGGACGCTTCCTCCACCGGTTTTGGAAAGGGCTGTCACAACTCTCGACAACCCCACACACCACACCCGATGCTTCCTGATGGCATCAGCGGGACGGGCGAGCGCCGGTGGGGACGAGCCGACGGCCGAGTCGAAGTCGAGTCGTAATCCGACGGCCAACTCCGGTGGTACGACCGGTAGTTGCGCTTCAGACGGACGGAGAAGCCAGCCATGATCCGACGCAGAACACTTCTGGCCGCCGCGGGTGGTACGGCCCTCGGCGGCGCCCTGGCGACGGGCACCGCCCGCGCGGACGCGACGATCGCCGTCAACCCCGCGACGACGTACGGGAAATGGGAGGGCTGGGGCACCTCTCTGGCCTGGTGGGCCAACGTCTTCGGCGCCCGCGACGACTTCGCCGACCTCTTCTTCACCACCAAGTCGACCACGTACAACGGCGCTTCACGTCCCGGTCTGGGCATGACGATCGCCCGCTACAACCTCGGCGCGTGCAGCTGGAACACCGTGGGCGGCGAGACCATGACCGCCTCCGCCAACATTCCCTCCTTCAAGCAGATCGAGGGCTACTGGCAGGACTGGAACAACGAGGACCCGACGTCGTCGGCCTGGAAATGGACGGCGGACGCCACCCAGCGCGCCGCCCTCACCAAGGCGACGGCACGCGGCGCGTCGAGCGAGCTGTTCGCCAACTCCCCGATGTGGTGGATGTGTCTGAACCACAACCCGTCGGGCGCGTCCGGCGGGGGCAACAACCTCCAGTCCTGGAACTACCGCCAGCACGCCTCCCACCTCGCGGCGGTCGCGCTCTACGCGAAGACGAACTGGGGCGTGAACTTCGCCACCGTGGAGGCGTTCAACGAGCCCGCCTCCAACTGGTGGACGTCCACCGGCACGCAGGAGGGCTGCCACATGGACGCGTCCGTCCAGGCGGCCGTACTCCCCTATCTGCGCAGCGAGTTGGACAAGCGGGGCCTGACGGGAACGAAGATCTCCGCGTCGGACGAGACGAGCTACGACCTGGCCCGTACGACGTGGAACTCCTTCGGCTCGACGACCAAGGGCCTGGTCAACCGCGTCAACGTGCACGGCTACCAGGGTTCGGGCGGCCGCCGGGACCTCCTCTACACGGATGCCGTGACCTCCTCCGGCAAGGCGCTGTGGAACTCCGAGTACGGCGACGGCGACGGCACCGGACTGACCCTGGCGAGCAACCTCCTCCTCGACTTCCGCTGGCTGCACCCGACCGCCTGGGTCTACTGGCAGGTGATGGACCCGACGGCGGGCTGGGGCATGATCAAGTACGACGCGAGCACCCTGACGGCCGGCGCGGTGGAGACGAAGCTCTATGTGATGGCCCAGTTCAGCCGCCATATCCGCCCGGGGATGACGATCGTGGACACGGGCGTGGACTACGCGGTGGCGGCGTACGACGCGACGGCGAAGCGCCTGGTGATCGTCGCGGCGAACAAGGCCACGTCCGCCCAGACCCTGACCTTCGACCTCTCCCGTTTCACCACGGTCACCGGAGGCACGGGCGGCCTGGTCCCCCGCTGGAACACCCTGACGTCCGGCGGCGGTGACCTCTACACATCCCATTCGGACACCCACCTGACCGGCAAGACCCTCGCGGTGCCGTTCGCGGCGGGGGCGGTACAGACGGTGCAGGTGGACGGGGTGGTGGTGTGAGGCGGGCCTGAGGGGCCGCGGCGGCACGAACCGCCGCGGCCCGTCGGCCGACCGGACGCTCGGCCGACGCGACGACGCGACGACGCGTTCCGGAATATGCCGTCGGGGACTCCCGCGTCTCTGGCCTGCAGGTCTCTCTCCTTGGCGGCCCGGCGGCAGTACGGTGTCCACCATGCGCCCCGACACGCCTGCCGAGAACGTCGACCACACCGCCGAAGCGGCTCGCCTGGAGCGGACCGCCGGCCTGTATCCGGAGGACGCCGAGCACCTGCTCCTGCAGGCCGCGGCCCACCTCGAACTGGCCGGCGACCGCCCCGGCGCCACCACTCTCTACGACCACCTCCTCGCCTCGGACACTCCCCTGGAGAAGCCGTATCTGGTACGCGCCCTCAAGGCGTCGAACCTGTGGGAGTACGACCACGAGGCCGAGGCCCGCGCGATCATCGACGGAGTCAGGGCCGCGGCCCCCCGTGACCCGGCCCCCTGGGTGATCGTGGCGGAGGCCCTGGAGTCGCACGACGAGCTGGAAGCGGCGCAGGACACCTTCACCGAGGGAGCGGTGCTGCTCCTGACCGACGTGGCGGAACCCCCGTACTCCACGCTCCCCCTCCTCTTCGGCCGCCACCGCGTGCGCCGCATGCTGGGCGCGGCCCACGACGAGTGGGACGCCCTGGCCGACACCCTCCACTCGTCCCCGATCTCCCTGGACGAACTCCACGACCCGAAGCGGGTCTGGTCCCTCGGCTCGGACAACCCGGCGGAACTCCAGGCCGAGATCACCCGCCTCCAGGCCGAACTGGGCGCCTACCGCGCGGCCTTGTCCCGCCCGTTCCCGGTGGCGGTCCTCCACTGGTCGGCCCCCGAACTCGCGGAACTGGTCGCCGCGTACCCGGCCCTCACCGCCGAGTACCCCTCCCACGAGGAGCACCTCGCGACGATAGAGGCGTCCCTGCGCGAACTGGCCGCCTCCGGCACCCCGAACCTCGGCATCGTCACCGCCACGGTCCCGTCCTACGAGGCCTTCGCCGCCTCAGAAGCCTCGTCCCCGTCGGACACGACCCTGCTCCCCCAGTACGCGACAACGCTGGCAGCCCGGGGGCTGGCGGTGGCCTGGCCGCCGCAGCGGACGAGCGAGTGCTGGTGTGGGTCGGGGGCGCCTTATGGCGAGTGTCACGGGGCGGAGTAGCCAACCAGGACCCCATACCCCTTAAAGACAACGACCCCAGCCCTACTCCGGGCTGGGGTCAAGCCGTCCCGAGCCAGTACTCGCGGTGATAGCGGATGTAGTCCAAGTGCACCTTGTGCTGCTTTCTCCTCCTGAGCTTCGGCAGAACGTTCCCACCGAGCGCCCCGGCCCGCACGATGATCGACCAGTCGTCTTCGATCACGATGGCCCCAATATCCAGTCGCACATGACAGTTGGGGCAAAGGCACAAGAGGTTGGGTTCCACATCAGGGCCGCAATGAGGCATACCAAGCGGTCGCAGATGAGCGCCCTCGCTGTACGGCTGGTTATCGGGACCAACTAGCCGTAGGCCACACATCTGGCACTCGCCGTCGTGGAGGACCTTGACGTTTCTCGCCACGGCAGCATCGCGCACCAGGCGCTGAATCCGTGCCGTACGCCTCTGTGGGAACTTCTCTCCAAGCGATGCCTCCCCCTCGCCACCTCCCTCAGAGCCGTCCTCTTCGAGGTCATCGTCAGCCGCCCCCAGTTCCCCTTGGGGCAGCAACTCCAGCTCTTCCTCCTGGTCCAGCAACTCTGCAATGTGCTGTTCAGTCGAGGTCGGATCCTGGAGCTCATCAGGGAGACGTTCCAGATCAAACTGACAGATATGGATGGGCGTGCCATCCGGTGCCGGCCACTTCGATGACGCCGTGCGAATCTCAGCGATCCGATACAGGCCGTCATACCTGTAGCAGTCAATCGGGGAGTACCGAGGATCTCCCTTCCATCCGCGGATGACACGTATAGGGTGTCCTCGATCGTAACTGCGCTTCAAGGCATCATTGTCTTGATATGCCCACGATTGACTACACCGGAGCTTCGGTACACCACCGTCCTTGTATTTATCCTTATCGGGCGAAGCCCCCGTGTATCGCACCCAGGTCCAGTCATCCCGATCATCGTCGTAGCCCCCTTGCAAGACGATGGCGTCGGCGACGTCGCTGCCATCTTCATCCGCGAGCCACGAGATGCCCCTCATCGTGTCTCGATGCAGGCTGCTCCGCTTCACTTCCTTCCGTCGGTGAAACTCCGCTCCCGGGGCGATGCCTTCTATGTGACCAATTCTTCGCTCTCTCACCCGGACACCATGGATCGAATCGATCACTTCTGTCACTGGTGTATTCCGAGTTGACCGGTTCGCGACTGCTCTTTGATCACCTAGCGCCGTCGCGCTGTGCCCCGCCGCACGCCTGTCAGCGCCCCCTGTTACAACTGGTCATAGCCGCATCAGCGATCAGGGGGACCCGCGTGACTCAGCCAGGAGACCTGTCGCAGCCTGTGGCGGGTGTGTATGAGGAGCTCATCACCCAACGCATGCAAGCGCAGATGGACGAGCTGGGCTCGGCTGGGTGGAAAGCCATCGATGCCAGTGTCAGCGAAGAGTCCTCCCCTCATGTGATCGCTCGCCATCTCAGTCAGGCCATAGGGCGCAGACTCGCCCAAGTGCCCCCCGACCAACGTGTGGCTGTTGCAAACCAGATCATCGAATCACTGGCTTCCGACACCACCGCTCCAGGCGGACTCAGCACCGGCGACACTGTCGAGCTCATCGCTGACGGACCTCGTCAACTCCTGGCTCTCGCAGAGCAGGAAGCCCCTGGCGTCTATGCCGTGCGACCTCTCACCCCGCTGTCCGAGACTGCGCTGATCACCAACTCGTCGGAGGACCCCAGCCTCGGGAGCGAGCTGCGCGCGGAACTGGCCACGGCAGACCGCATTGACCTGCTTTGCGCCTTCGTCAAGTGGTACGGCCTGCGCGTGTTGGAAGATTCACTCCGGGCGGCTCGAGCCCGCGGCGTTCCTATCCGGGTAATAACGACCACGTACATTGGCGCGACTGACCGACACGCCCTTGACCGCCTAGTGCGTGACTTCGGCGCCGAGGTGAAGGTCAACTACGAGATTCGCTCGACCCGGCTGCACGCGAAGGCATGGCTTTTCCGACGCAACAGCGGCTTCGATACGGCCTACGTAGGCAGCTCGAACCTGTCCAAGGCCGCACTGCTCGATGGCCTGGAGTGGAATGTACGCTTGTCATCGGTCGCAACTCCAGCCGTACTCAACAAATTTGAGGCGACCTTCGACGCGTACTGGAATGACATCGCCTTCGAGTCGTACGACCCGGACAGCGACGGAGAGCGGCTCGATCGCGCCCTGTCGCAAGCAGGCGGTACCAGCAATCCAGGTGATCTGAAGATCAACCTGTCGGGACTTGAGGTGCACCCCTTCCCGCATCAGCGCGACATGCTCGAGCGCCTCCGTGTTGAACGCGAAATCCATGGCCGCAACCGCAATCTCCTGGTCGCTGCCACTGGAACGGGCAAGACTGTCATGGCAGCCCTGGACTATCGAGCACTGTGCAAGAAGCACGATGGTGAAGCTCCTCGACTGCTGTTCGTGGCGCACCGCAAGGAGATCCTCAACCAATCTCTGCGCACGTATCAAGAAGTTCTCGACGACGCGTCCTTTGGCGAGCTACTTCACGGCGGTCAGGATCCTCAACACTGGCAGCATGTGTTTGCCAGCGTCCAGTCGCTGAACGTCCAGCGACTGGAACGACTCGACCCCGACCACTTCGACATCATCGTCATCGACGAGTTCCACCACGCGACGGCAGCCACCTATCGGCGGGTCATTGATCACTTCAAGCCGAAGCAACTACTCGGCCTCACCGCTACGCCGGAGCGGATGGACGGGCTCAATGTGCAGGACGAGTTCTTCGAGGGGCGCATCGCAGCCGAAATGCGACTGTGGGAAGCCCTTGAGAACGATCTACTCTGCCCCTTCCACTACTTCGGCATTCCGGATGGCACGGACCTCACCAGCATCGGCTGGAAGCAAGGCGCTTACGCGGATCGAGACCTTGGGAACCTGTACACCGGCAACCATGCGCGCGCCCGCATCGTGGTCAAACAGATTCAGGACAAGGTCTCCCAGCCTGGAGCGATGCGCGCGCTTGGCTTCTGCGTCAGCAAGGCTCATGCACACTTCATGGCCGACTTCTTCCAGAAGGCCGGCTTTCATGCCGCAGCACTCGACAGTGATTCACCTGCCAGCGTGCGCGCACAGAAGCTCTCCGACTTGCGGGCCGGAAGGCTCCAAGTGATCTTCTCTGTCGATCTTTTCAACGAGGGTCTAGACATCCCAGACGTCGACACGCTGCTGCTCCTACGGCCCACAAACAGCGCCACAGTCTTCCTCCAGCAGTTGGGCCGAGGTCTCCGTCGCACGGAGACCAAGCCAGTCCTGACCGTTTTGGACTTCATCGGTCAGCACCGCGCGGAGTTCCGCTTCGAGGAACAGTTCCGGGCCATGACAAACCTCTCCCGCAACCGACTGGTAGAGCACATCGAGCACGACTTTCCGCAGCTTCCCTCCGGTTGCCAGATCCTCTTGGAGGGCAAGTCCAAGGACCTCGTCCTCGACAACATCCGCACTCAGTTGGGTGCCACCGTCAAGACGCTGGCGAAGGAAGCGAAGGCCTACGACACACCGCGCCTCGCCGACTACCTACGTGAGAGCCGACGAGAGATCAAGGAGCTCTACAAGGGCGGCAACTCATGGACGACAATCCTCCGTCGGTCAGGATTGCTGGACGAAGCACTTCCATTGGGGGAAGCGGAACTACTCAAGCGCGTCCACGCATTCCTGCACGTCGACGACCCTGACCGCGCCCGCGCGTACCTTCGCCTGCTCGCAGATGATGCACCCCCGTACGCATCGCTCACCCAGACCGAGCAGACGTACGCCCACATGCTCTTCTTCAACCTCTGGGATAACGCCGGCGGCTTCGCCAGCTTCCCAGAGGGCCTCGAATCGCTACGGGATCAGCCAGCGTTCCGCGACGAACTCCGGCAGGTGCTGACGTACGCCATGGAGCAATGCGACCACTTTCCGATCCCTCTGTCCGGCCCGCACAGCAGCATCCCGCTCAAGGTCCACAGCTCCTACAACCGGTCAGAGATTCTTGCCGCTCTGGGCGTTGCGCGCTTCGGCGGCCAGATGCCCCGATCCTTCGCGCAAGGCGTCCAATGGGTGGAGGACGTCAAGACGGACGCCTTGTTGATCACCTTGGAGAAGAACGAGAAGGACTTCTCTCCGACCGTTCGATACAAGGACTACGCACTGAGCCCCACGCTCTTCCACTGGGAGTCACAGAGCACAACGGCTGCAACCTCCCGCACGGGTCTGAGATATCAACACCACGTGCAACAGGGCAGCCATGTACTTCTGTTCATGCGGCGCTACAAGAACACCGACATCGGAAAATCTCAACCCTGGATGTTGCTAGGACCAGCTACGTACACGGGGCACACCGGCAGCAAGCCCATGGCCCTCACTTGGCGTCTACACCATGAGCTCCCCGCCGATGTGTGGACGTACTCGGCCATCGCGCCGGGGTGAGATTCAGTCGCCATCCATGCCCAGCTCCGCTTCGAGGCGCATCTGTGCGCGATCCAGCGCCTCGTCCCCGTCACGGCCGTGCGCTCGAAGCCAGTGGAGGAGGTCGGCGATGACTTCGATAGCCGCCTCTGCCGCTACAGCCACGCCTAACGTGCTCGGAGCCGTCACCCGGGACAGTCGCGTCACACCGTAGAAACCGAGCATCGCTCCAGCTCTTGCCACGCGGGCGCCTCCGCTGTGGCCGTCGGATGAACTCAGCTGAGTGGACAGCTCGCACCACGTGACCTTTCGGTCCGGGTGGAGCACCACACCCCAACGTTCCGCGACGGCGTCCACGAGCGCCATGCCTCGCCCGCCTTCGGAATCAGCCGCCGCCTCAACGAGAGTTGGCAAGGCGCGAGCGTCTGGGTCATGGACCTCGATGCGCAGGTGCGTGCCATTCATCGAAACGGCAAGCGTGGCCGGGGTGCCCGAGCCCACGTGGGTGATGACATTGGAGACGAGTTCGGTAACGCACAACTGGGCCGCGTCGCTGACCTCACAGATGCCCCACAGCCCCAGATGAAGCCGCATGATGCGGCGAAGAGCTGGCACCTCTCTCGTTTCCGCTACGAACGGGATGCCCCATGGCTTCCTCGGCACGCACCTCGTGCACTCCATGCCTCACTCCTTCCCGCTGGCCGTATCGCCTTCTGCGATTGACTCATCACCGAGAGTTGCAGTGGAACTCTCAAAATGGAACTCTCACCTTGTGATTCAGGCAGCGAGTGGGAGCGCGACAGTGCTCGCGCGCCCCGGCGTACGCGACCTTGCCACCACCGTCGGGCAGCCATCACGATCTGAGAGATCCGTACGGAGGGCCGCACCCATGGCAGTTGGACCTACCACTCGCAGACGCCAGCTTGGCGCCGCTCTACGGCGCCTACGAGAACGTAAAAGGCTCACTCTGGAGGAGGCGGGCGCACGCGTCGGGATCTCCAAGGCAACGCTTAGCCGCTACGAGACCAAAGAGGGATCGGTCAAGTGGCCAGCCGTAGACGCACTTTGCCGGGAGTACGGCACCACAGACGAGGAGCGTCTCGCCCTCGTCGAACTCGCCAAGGGTGCGAAGATTCAAGGCTGGTGGCGATCCCTCGCTGATCCCATTCCCGAGTCCATGAACTTGATGCTCACGCTAGAAGACGAGGTCGTGCGCGAGGACCACTACGCCTGCATGTACATCCCCGGCCTACTCCAAACGCGCGGTTACGCCGAGGCCGTCCACCGCGCCTCGGAGATGCAGTGCCCGGAGAGGGAGGTGCAGCACATGGTCGACATCCGCATGAAGCGACAGGAACTCCTGCACCGGGATGAGCCCCCGCACATCTGGTGCGTGATCGACGAAGCGGCGATCCGCCGAAGCGTCGGCGGACGCGAGGTCATGCACGAGCAACTTCAGCATCTCCTCGCCCTATCGGAACAGCCCCACATCACTACCCAGGTGCTGACCTTCTCAACAGGAGCCCATGCAGCAGCCGTTGGTAGCTTCGCGATCTTGCGCGGGCCAACCCCAGAATTGGACGTCGTGTATGTAGACGTCCTGGGCGGTGGCCTGTTCATGGAGAAGCATCAGGAATTGGAGCGCTATAGGTTGGCGTTCCAGTACCTCAGCGCGCAGGCACTCGATCTGGAGTCCTCGGTAGCGCTCATCGGCCGCATAAGCAAGGAGTCGTAATGCCTGAACCGCTGGCGCCCCTCTGGTTCAAGTCCTCCTACAGCGGCGGCAGCGGCACCGAATGCGTCGAGTGCGCCCACACGAACGCGGGCACGCTGATTCGCGACTCCAAGACCCCCGACGGTCCGATCGTCGTAGTTCGCCCTCCGACTTGGCGGGCCTTCATACGACACCTTCCCGCAGAGCGGGGCAACGGAAGCGGCGATGCGATTGCTTGACGCCGACAGGGCGCATGGATGGCGAGATGGCGCCCCGCCGTCACCCCGCCTCTGGCAGCAAGTCCGCTGCGAGTGGGTAGCCGATCCTCCCGGCCTCCGCGATCACCGTCTCGACGTCGGCCGAAGGGTTCAGGGCGGCGATGTGACCTCGGCCGAGCGGGCGCAGCTCGTAGAGGGCGCGTACTGCCTCGATGTTCACGGACGTCTCGTAGTAGTCCTCGGCGAACGCCTGGAACGCCTCGGGGGTCGGGGTGAGGAGTAGGTGGAAGAGCCAGTCCGAGCCGTCGGGGTCCGGATGTCCTTCGGGGAAGGTGATCCGGCCGGTCTCCCAGGTCGGGGCGTCCGTGTCGCGCCACAGGCACACCGTCACCACCGGGCATCCGTCCTCGTCCGTGAAGGCGGGCTCGTGGACATAGCGCCGGAAGGGTTCCGGTACTGAGTCCAGCACGCCGGGCCAGGGCTCCGGCACGTCCTCGTGGCCGTACGGGCTCAACGGGGACTCGTGGTCGAAGCCGCGGATGTACGCGCCGGTGCGGGCGAAGACGATGTCGTACTCGTCGCCGGATCCGTTTCTCATCGAGGCCGCTTCCTCGGTCTCCGACCACCGCGCGCTGTACGAGTGGTAGCACTCGCCCCCGGGGTTCACTATCGCCTCCGCCATGGCCATCGATCGGCAGAGATCTCTCAGGGAGCCGATGTCGGGCAGCGCGTCGGCGATGTCTTGGGCTGTCATGCGGTCCATCCAAGCGGGTGCCACCGACAGTCGGCCTGTCGGTGACCCGCGTGAACTGTGACGCCGCTGTTGCCGGAACTGTGGGCTCCGCCACAGGTGCGCCGCGATCGTCGTGCTGGACTCGGCGGATTCACCGACCGATCGACATGTGGGGCCGCGATGTGGTTTCTGACTCTGCTGTTCCTCGTCATCGCCGCTGTCACCGCCTTCGGCCTCATCGGGTACGGCTGCAGCGTCCTCGCGCGGCGCGGTGAGCGGCGCGGCGAGGCGACCCTGGCACTTCGGACGCTCGCCGCCTTCTCGGGCGCCGCCGCCGTCGCCCTTTACGCCTGGGGGCTGCTCCACGTCGCCGGTTCGCTCATGGATGCGGAGGACGGAGGCACCGACTCGGCGCCGGTCCGGCCCTGCCGTACGTCGGGGTGGCTGGAGCGGCATGAGCGAGGGATCGAGATCTCCGGCTACTCCGTGAGCTACGTGCCCCCGGGCTTCGTGTGCGAGACGAGTGACGGCGGGAGTTACGACATCGTCCCCCGTTACGTCGGTCCCGCCGTCCTGGGCTTCGCCCTCGCCGGTGCCGGCTGCGCCGTCTCCGCGGGCTATGTGACCGAGCTCCGCGCCCGGGGCCGGGCCCGCCGCGCTCCGACAGGGCGTTAGCCTCGGGTGACGAACGAGGAGGCAGTGATGGCGAAGGTTCCGGCCGCGATGGTGGCCGCCGGCGGGCTTGTCGGTGGGTACGGCGTCGCCCGTTGGACGAGGAAGCGGCAGCTGGGCGGGGTCGTGCTGGCCGCCGCCGGGGCCGTCGCCGCGCAGCAGTGGAAGCAGCAGGCCGGCGGGAGGGCCGCCGGGGCGCTGACCGCCGCGTACGTCGCCGCCTTCGCCGGGTCGCACCCGCTGGCCAAGAAGGTGGGCGCCTGGCCCGCCGTCTTCGGCGTCGCCGGTGCCATGGCCGTCGCCTCCTGGGCCGTCGCCGACCGGCGAGCCTGAACGACTCGGCTCCCCTCCCCCTTCAGGGAGCCGGGTCAAGGATCAGGGGTCAGGGGTCACAGGTCAGGGAGCCTGGTCACTGGACCCCCCTCAAGACGCCCCCGCTCCCCGGAACGCCCGCCGGTACGCGTACGGGCTCGTCCCCACCACCCGCTTGAAGCGTTCCCGGAATGCCGTCGGGGAGCCGAAGCCCGCCTGGGTGGCGATGCGTTCGACCGGGTACGTGGTCGTCTCCAGGAGGTACTGGGCGCGGCGTACCCGGGCCAGGTGCAGCCACTGGAGCGGGGTCGTGCCGGTCTGTTCGCGGAACCGGCGGTTGAGGGTGCGGGTGCTCATTCCGGCGTGGTCCGCGATGCCCTCCAGGGTCAGCTCCCGGTCCGCGTTCTCCTCCAGCCAGGCGAGCAGCGGCTCCATCGTCGTGCCCGCCGGTACCGGGGGCTGCGTCTGGACGATGAACTGCGCCTGGCCGCCCTCCCGTTCGAGCGGCATCACGGACAGCCGGGCCGCGTGTGCGGCGACCGCCGAGCCGTGGTCCCTGCGGATCATGTGCAGGCACAGGTCCAGGGCCGCCGCCGCACCCGCCGAGGTGAGGAACTGGCCGTTGTCGACGTAGAGCACGTTCGGGTCGACGGTCACCGCCGGGTACTTCGCTGCCAGTTCACCGGCCGCGAGCCAGTGCGTGGTCGCCCGGAGTCCGTCCAGCAGGCCCGTGGCGGCGAAGACGAACGCGCCGACGCAGATCGACGCGATCCGCGTACCGTTCGCGGCCGCCGCGCGCAGCGCCTCCGCGACGCCCGGCGGCAGGGGCAGCGACGGGTCGGCCCGCCCGGGCAGGACGATCGTGTCCGCCTCGGCCAGCGCCTCCAGACCGTACGGGGCGCGCAGCGTGAACGGACCCGCGCTCACCTCCGCGTCCGCGGTGACCGAGCACACCCGGGTCCGGTACGCGGGCCGCCCGTCGGGCAGCCGGGCCCAGCCGAAGGTGTCGATCGGGGCGGAGAGGTCGAACGGGATGACCTGGTCCAGTGCCAGTACGGCCACGGTGTGCATGGCTGGAGCCTAGGTGTACGCCGGATTCCCGTCACCCGGTGAAGCTCCCGAGCAGACCGGCACACCGGCACACCGGCATGAACAGACCCCCAAAGCCCAGCCCGGCCCAGCCATGCAGCCAGCCCGGAGCAACCATGCAGCCCAGTTCGGCCCAGCGATAAAGCCCAGCCCCGACCAGCCATGGAACCCGAAGCCCGGCCCGGGCCAGCCATGCAGCCCAGTTCGGACCAGCCACGGAACCCAGTCCGGACCGGCCGTGCAGCCCAGCCCGGACCAGCCGTCAGAACACTGGCTGGAATCCGTTGCTCCCTGGCAGAAGTGCCACTTCTCCAAGATCCGCCCCGGCCCCTACCGTCACCCCGTGACCAAGTTCCTCCTCGCCGTCCATGTCATCGCCGCGATCATCGCCGTCGGGCCCGTCACGGTGGCCGCGAGCATGTTCCCGCCGGCCGCGCGCAAGGTTCTCGACGCGCCGGACGGCGCGGACGCCCTCGCCACCACGCGGCTGCTGCACCGCATCTGCCAGGTGTACGCCGTGGTGGGCGTCGTCGTCCCCGTCTTCGGGTTCGCCACGGCGAACTCCATGGGCGTGCTCGGCGATACCTGGCTGATCGTCTCGATCGCGCTGACCGCGCTCGCGGCCGTGGTCCTCGGCGCGCTGGTGCTGCCCCGGCAGAGCGCGATCCTGCAGAGCCTGACCCCGGAAAACCTGACCTCGGAGAACCTGACCTCGGAGGGCCTGACCCCGCAGGGGACGGGAGGCCGTGCGGCGACCGTGCGGCTCGCGATGTTCACCGGGATCTTCAACCTGTTGTGGGCCACCGTCACCGTCCTGATGATCATCCGCCCGGGGTCCACCACAGGGGCTTAGCGTGCCGCCTCCGGGAGCCTAGGATCCCGCTCATGTACGCACAACAGGATCAGTCGGCGCCGGGCACCTACCTGGCCTTCGTGGAACGTCAGTTGACCGAGGACGGTTGCACCACGCGGTGGGAGGACTGGGCCGGGGTGCCCGTACTCGTCGGACGACGGGCCGAGTTCCGGATGCGCTGGATGGCGACGAAGCTGCACCTGTTCACGGTGGCCGCGGCCGTCCCGGAGATAACCGTGCCGGCCGTCTCCGCCTTCACCGACCAGGTGATGCGGTACGCCAAGGACACCAAGGGCGGTCTGCCCGTCGGCATGCAGAACGGCGTCGGCGCCTTCCCGCTGCTGGTCAGCGACCGGGTCGATCCGGCGGCCGTGCAGTGGGCCGAGGCCCAGCAGCGGGTCAAGTTCGCCTGCATGACCCGGCCCGTCGTGGTCGACAGTTCGCGCCAGTACGTCGGGATGTACCGCGGCAAGCCGGTCCTCGGACGCGTCTACGCCTCGTACTTCAACGAGAAGGGCTCCCGGTACTTCTACGGCCAGTGAGGGCAGGGGACTTACGGTCAGTGAGGGTGCGGGGCAGGCCCGGTGCGACGCGACGCTCACGAGCCGCTCCCTCACGGCCTCGCGCCCTCACCCCCGATGCCCCAGCACATTCACCACCCGCCCGTTCGGATCCCGTACGAAGAACCGCCGTACGCCCCACTCCTCGTCCCGCAGTTCCCGCAGGACCTCCGCGCCCGACGCGATCACCTGCGCGTACACGGCGTCGACGTCCTCGACCTCAACGCTCAGGTCGGGGACGACGGGAGCGGTGCGTTCCTCGGTGAGGAAGCTGATCTGGGCGGTGGGGTTGGACGGGGACGCGAGGGTCATGACCCAGCCCTGGTTCATGACCTCCTCGAAGCCGAGCAGGCCGTAGAAGTCCCGGTTCGTCGTCATGTCCCGCTCGGACCCGACCTGGATGTCGGGGACGATCCTGCGGATGGTCACCGGTGTCCTCCTCGCGACGCGTGGGCAGGGGCCGACGTCCGTGACGGACGGTGGCCGACGTCCGTGCCGCACAGCCGGCGCGGTGCGTGACGAGCGGTCGGCCGGCGCGGCACGGAACCCTGGGACGAACCGTCTCACGACCGGGCGGGCAGGCTCAGCTCCTCCTCCCACGCGTCCGCCAGGTCCGCCCGGAACTGCCGTGCCACCGCGGCCACGAACAGCACGGCGGCGGCCCCCACCAGGGTGAGGAACGCCCAGGTCAGCGGCCACGCGCCGGCGAAGCCGTCCGGGGGTCCCGGGTGGGTGCGCAGCGACATGTACAGCAGGGTGGCCGGAGGTGCCACGACCAGCAGCAACGGCCAGGCCAGCGCGTCCCGGTGCCCGAAGTGGACGGCCAGGAGCAGCAGGGCCGCGCCGAGGGCGAGGACTCCCGTGCCGGTCACCGGGGTGGTCTCCACGACGGAGTCCGGCGTCTCGGGGCGGTTGCGCAGGTCCCAGGGAAGGCAGATGAGGTACGCCGCGCAGGACAGGGCGGCGCCGAGCACGCGCGTCAGCCAGCGTTCCGGCCAGGGGCGCGTTCGCAAGGGGCGGAGCAGCTTCTCGGTCATGCGTACGAGGGTTCCGCGCGCCGCGGGGGCGCGACAGAGTACGCGTACTCAGAACGGGATACCCAGAAGGCGCGCGGCGCCCGACCCAGGTCGGGCGCCCGCTGCCCGACTCAAGGCGGACGCCCGCTGCCCGACTCAGGTCGGACGCGCGGACGGTGCCGACGAGGACGTGTCCGCCGGGGCGGGTGCCGTCGACAGCGGCGCGGCGATGTCCTCCAGGGAACGGCGCTCGGCGTTGACCGCCAGGAACACGGCGACCAGGCCCGCGGCGCACATCAGGCCGGCGCCGATCTGGAAGGCGAGCACCGTGTCGCCGACGACGCCGGACTTGGTGAGGTCGGCGAAGACCAGCGGCCCGCTGATGCCGCCGGCGGCGGTGCCGATGGCGTAGAAGAAGGCGATGGCCATCGCCCGCGTCTCCATCGGGAAGACCTCGGAGACGGTCAGATAGGCGCTGGAGGCGCCCGCCGACGCGAAGAAGAGCACCACGCACCAGCAGGCCGTCATCGTCACCGCGGTGAGCGAGCCCTGGTCGAAGAGCCATGCCGTGCCGAACAGCAGCACACCCGAGAGCAGGTAGGTCGAGGAGATCATCACCCGGCGGCCGACGGTGTCGAAGAGCTTGCCCAGCAGCAGCGGGCCGAGGAAGTTGCCGGCCGCGATGACGGCGAAGTAGTAGCCGGTGCCGCCGGTGGGCACGTCGAAGAACGTGGTGAGGATCGAGCCGAAGCCGAAGGTGATCGCGTTGTAGAGGAAGGCCTGGCCGATGAAGAGGGCGAGGCCGAGCACGGCCCGTTTCGGGTAGCGCCCGAAGACGGTCCTGGCGATCACGCCGAAGCCGATGCTCTTGCGCTGCTGGATGGTGATCTCGCCCTCGGGGGGCGGCAGCGGTGCGCCCTTCTCCTCCTCGATCTCCCGCTCGACGGACGTGACCAGCCCCTCCGCCTCCTCGCCGCGGCCGTGGATGTACTGCCACCGCGGGCTCTCCGGCACATGCCGCCTGACCAGCAGGATCACCAGACCGAGGACCACACCGAGGCCGAACGTCAGCCGCCAGCCGAGGTCCTTGGGGAAGATGTCCGTGTTCAGCATGACGATCGACAGCAGTGCGCCGCCGATCGCGCCGAGCCAGTAGCTGCCGTTGATGATCAGGTCGACGCGGCCGCGGAACTTGGCGGGGATGAGCTCGTCGATCGCCGAGTTGATGGCCGCGTACTCGCCGCCGATGCCGAAGCCGGTGAGGAAGCGGAAGGTGAAGAACCACCAGGCGTCGAAGGACAGCGCGGTCAGCGCGGTCGCCGACAGGTAGACGACCAGGGTGACCATGAAGAGCTTCTTGCGGCCGTACCGGTCGGTCAGCCACCCGAAGAACAGGGCGCCCGCGCAGGCGCCCGCCACATAGAGCGCCGCCGCGATACCGGTGACCTGCGCCGAGGAGATGGCCAGGCCGCTGCCCTCCTCGGAGAGCCGGCCCGCGATGTTGCCGACGGTGGTGACCTCGAGGCCGTCCAGGATCCAGACGGTCCCGAGGCCGATCACGATCATCCAGTGCCAGCGGGACCACGGCAGCCGGTCCAGGCGGGCGGGCACGTTCGTCGTGACGGTATCGGTGGAGGCGGGCGTTGGAACCGGCGAGGCTGGGGCTGACATGGGCTCCCTCTTCTTCGGGCGAACCCCGCCCGGGTGCCCCCGCCCCGGCCGATCACGCCCCCAGCGCCCGCGACACCACGTAGATCAGCAGTCCGGCCAGTGAGCCGACCACCGTGCCGTTGATCCGGATGAACTGGAGGTCCCGGCCGATGTTCGCCTCGATCTTCTTGGTCGTGTGCTCGGCGTCCCAGCCCGCGACCGTGTCCGTGATGAGCGAGGTGATCTCCTTGCGGTACGTGGTCACGACGTACACCGCGGCGCCCTCCAGCCAGCCGTCGACCTTGGCCTGGAGCTTGGGTTCGGTGGCCATCCGGGCGCCGAGGGACAGCAGGGAGGCGCGCACACGCAGCCTCAGCTCACTGCGCTCGTCCTCGGCCGCGGACACGATCATCGACCGTACGGCGGTCCACGCGGAGGCGATCAGGTCCTGGACCTCGCCCCGGCCCAGCACCTCGCCCTTGAGGCGCTCCACGCGCGCGCGGGTGTCGGTGTCGGACTGGAGGTCGGAGGCGAAGTCGGTGAGGAACCGGTCGAGGGCGCCGCGGGCCGGGTGGGACGGGGAGTCGCGCATCTCCGTGACGAAGCGGAGTAGTTCCCTGTAGACGCGCTCGCCGACCTTCTTGTCGACGAACCGGGGCGTCCAGCCGGGCGCGCCGCCCTGGACGGCGTCCATGACCTGCTCGTCGTGGAACACCAGCCAGTCGTGGGCGCGGGTGACCACCAGGTCGACGATCCGTCTGTGGCCGCCGTCCGCGACGATCCTCTCCAGCATCTTCCCTATGCCGGGCGCGATTTCCTGGGCGTCGGCGCGCCGGGTGATCGCCTCACCTACGACGGCCTGGACGTCGGAGTCCCTGAGGACGGTCAGCGCGCCTCGGAGCGCGGCGGCCAGTTCGGCCGTGACCCGGTCCGCGTGCTCGGGATCGGCGAGCCAGGTGCCCAGCCTGCTGCCGATCCCCACGGCGCGCAGCCGCTGCCGGACGACGTCCTCGGAGAGGAAGTTCTCGCCGACGAACTCGCCCAGCGAGACGCCCAGCTGGTCCTTCTTGGTGGGGATGATCGCGGTGTGCGGGATGGGCAGGCCGAGCGGATGCCGGAAGAGGGCCGTGACGGCGAACCAGTCGGCCAGCGCGCCGACCATGCCCGCCTCGGCGGCCGCCGCGACATAGCCGGCCCAGGCGCCCGCGCCCTCGTGCGAGGCCCACTTGGCCAGCACGTAGACGAGGGCGACGAAGAGCAGCAGGCCGGTGGCGGTCGCCTTCATCCGGCGTACCCCGCGGCGCTTCTCCTCGTCGGCGGGGCTGAAGGTGTTCATCGCCCGGCCCGGAGGCCCGGCGGCCGTCGTCGCGTTCGCGGCGGTGCCGGGACGGGCATGCTGCTCCATGTCGTCCGGTTCACCCGAATTCGTGCGTTCCATTCACTCCACCCGTTCGCAGGCCGCGTCACACCGCGTACACATTGTCCCTTTCTCCCTCTCTTCTTGACCGACTCCTGGAACGACACAGGAGTTCCCGGCGTCTGTTCGGATGGGGAATCGACCGGGGGGTCCCGTAGGGGGTGCTTCGGTGCTCGCCCACTCCATGACGCATCATGGGGTGATCACTTCGGAGTCTCGGGCTCCCACTCGTCGGAGGAGAAACGCATCGCATGACCAAGCGTCACGGTTATGCCCTGCTCGCCGCGGTCCTCGCCGTGGTCCTGGTCCTTTCCGCAGCCATATACATCGGTGTCGCGGCCGACGACGGCGCCGGCACCAGGTCCGACGTCGCCGGTGGCCGCACGACGCACAACGCCGCCGCCCCCGCCTCCACCGGCACCTGGGTCGGCGCCTGGTCGGCCTCCCCGGCCGGAGCCGAGCCCGGCACGGAGACGAGCGGACTGGCGGGCCGCTCCGTGCGCAACGTCGTGCACTCGGCCGCCGGGGGTACGAGTGCCCGCATCACGCTGTCCAATCTCTACGGGCAGCAGCCGCTCACCGTCACGCACGCCACGATCGCCGTGGCCGCGACCGCGAACAACGCCGCCGCCGCGGTCGGCACCATGCGCCGCCTCACGTTCGGCGGCGCCACGACGGCCGTGGTCCCGGCCGGCGGACAGCTGACGAGCGACGCCGTGCGCGTGCGCATCCCGCACGGCGCGGACGTCCTCGTGACGACGTACTCGCCGACCCCGTCCGGCCCGGTCACCTACCACCCGTTCGCACGGCAGCTCTCGTACGTCGCCGAGGGCGACCGTACGGAGGACGTGAGCGGCGTCTCGTACACCGGACAGAGCCCGTACTGGCGCTACTTGACCTCGCTCGACGTGCTGAGCGACGACGCCGCGGGCACCGTCGTCGTCCTCGGCGATTCGCTCACCGACGGCATCACCTCCACCGTGGGGGCCAACCACCGCTGGACGGACGTCCTTTCGGAGCGGCTGCGCGCCTCGGCCGGAAGCGGCGACACGCCCCGCTACAGCGTCGTCAACCAGGGCATCAGCGGGAACCAGATCCTCGCCGCCGGGCTCGGCCGGCCGGCCGACAACCCCAGCGGGCTGAGCCGCTTCGGGCGGGACGTGCTCGACCGTACGAACGTCAGGGCCGTCGTCATCGACCTCGGTGTCAACGACATCCTGCGCAACCCGAACCAGGTCGATCCGCGCACCATCACCGACGGCCTGCGGACTCTGGTGCGGCACGCGCACGCCCGTGGACTGCGCGTCGTCGGCGCCACGCTGATGCCCTTCCAGGGACACCGGGGTTACACGGACGCGCGGGATGCCGTACGCCGGGCCGTGAACGCGGAGATCCGGTCCGGGAAGGTGTACGACGCCGTCGTCGACTTCGACGCGGCCCTGCGGGACCCGTACAACCCGCGCCGGCTGCGGAGCGACTACGACTCGGGCGACCACCTGCACCCCAGCGACAAGGGGTACCGGCGGATGGCCGACGTGTTCGACCTGGGCGACCTGAAGGGCACGGCTCCGGCGGACCTGTGATCCGCCGGCGTCGACAGCCCGGGACGGCGCCGGACCTCGGTGGCACTTGCCGGCGTTTGACCTCGGTGGCACCGGACGCGCCGGACCTCGGTGGCACCGGACGGCGCCGGAGGCCCGCGGCCCGGACGGCGCCGTCGTTCAGTAGTCGCCGTCGTGCCGCCAGTGGCGGTGCTCCCGGCGCTCCCGGTGCCGCTCCCTGCGCTCCTCGTGGCGTTCGTGCCGTTCCTCGTGACGGTCCCGGATCAGGTCACGGGCGTCGTCGAGCACGTCGAACATGTCGTCGACACCCCCGCCCCGGGAACCCTGCAGCTCCCTGCGGGCCGCCCTGCGCTCCAGCTTCTCCTGGCGGCGCTCCTCCTTGAGGCGCTGCCGCTCGGCACGGGTGAGTTTGCGCTCGACGCCGACACCGCCCCAGAAGGCGAAGCCCGTGACGATCACCCGGGGTGCCCCGGGTTCGCCGGCCTGGTCCGACTCACGGTGGTCGAAGCCGCCCATGATGCCGATGCCGCGGACGACGACCTCGACGCCGGGCGGCACGATCACGTTCATCCCGCCCATGACCGCGACGCAGTTGACGACGACCTCGCGGTCCGCGAAGTTCGCCTCGCGCAGGTCGAGTTCACCACCGCCCATGAAGGCGAAGGAGTTGAAGCGCTTCGGCACCGTCCAGCGGCCCTTGCGCTCGAATCCGGACAGGATCGCCACGCCCCACGAGGACGAGCCCTCACCGCCGACGATGCGGGCGGCCCAACTCCCGTCGTCCACCGGCTTCTTGACCATGGATATGGGAGCACTCGCGGCCGTACCCGGCAGATCGCGGGTGATCGGCGTCAACTCACCGTAGGTACGGGCGGTGTACGTCGCCTCCAGCCGCTCCTCGAACTCCTCCATGTCGAGGCGGCCTTCAGCGAGAGCGTCCCTCAACTGTTCGGCGACTCGTTCACGATCGGCGTCGGAGGCGCGCAGCTCCGGGAGTTCGTCGTCGGTCATAAGCAGCAGCCTACGAGTTCCTCCGCCCGCGGGCTATCCGGCCCGCCCTTCCGGCGCCTCCCGCTGCGAGACCGCTTTCCCCGCCGTACCGGCCTTCCCCGCGTACATGCGGCTGATGACCGCCTCGATGTCCGGCTCCCGCACCGAGAGGTCCATCAACGGATACTCCGCCGCGATCCGCGCCACCAGCGGAGCCGCCGACCCGGCGGCGGGAAAGGCCAGCCACTGCCGCGGCCCCTCCACCTTCACCACCCGCGCCGACTCCACCTCGATCGGCGGCAGTTCCCGCTCCAGGTCCACCACCAGGGTCCGCTCGCTCTCCCCCACCTCGTGCAGCCCGCTCAGCGGACCGTCGTACATCAGCCGCCCGTGGTCGATGACCATCACCCGCCGGCACAACTGCTCGATGTCGGTGAGGTCGTGCGTGGTGAGCAGAACGGTCGTACCCCGCTCGGCGTTCAGGTCCCGCAGGAACTCCCGGACCCGCGCCTTGCTGATCACGTCGAGCCCGATCGTCGGCTCGTCGAGGTAGAGCACCTCGGGGTCGTGCAGCAGGGCCGCCGCGATGTCGCCGCGCATCCGCTGCCCCAGCGACAGCTGCCGCACCGGGACGTCCAACAGGTCGCCGAGCTCCAGGAGTTCGACACAACGGTCGAGGTTCTCCCGGTAACGCCCGTCCGGGATGCGGTACATGCGGTGCATCAGCCGGTAGGAGTCGATCAGCGGGAGGTCCCACCACAGGGTCGTGCGCTGCCCGAACACGACGCCGATCCGGCGCGCGAGACGGGTGCGCTCGCGGGACGGGTCGAGGCCCGCGACACGCAGCCGGCCGCCGGACGGGGTGAGGATGCCGGTCAGCATCTTGATGGTGGTCGACTTGCCGGCGCCGTTCGGGCCGATGTAGCCGACCATCTCGCCGCGCCGCACGGTGAAGGAGATCGAGTCGACGGCCCGCACCTGCCGGCGCTCACTGCGCAGGAAGCCCGTCTTCCTGCGCACGTCGAAGACCTTCTCGACGCCGTCGAGCTCGATGAAGTCATGGTCCGGACCCTTGATGTCACGGTCCGGGCCGGTGAAGTCCCGCTCCGGCCCGGTGAGTTCGCTGTCCCCGGCGATGGCCACGCCCATTCCCCTAACTTCCCGTACTCCGGTACGCGCGCAGCCCCGCGCGCCAGGCGATCCCGGCCAGCGCGCAGCAGCCCGCCGCCACGAGTGGTGGTGTGAACGCGACCCACGTCGGCAGGTCGAGCGGATAGGGCCGCCCCAGCACGTACAGCGCGGGCAGCCAGTTGACGAAGGCGAGCGGGAGCACGAAGGTCACCCCGCGCAGCAGGTCCTTGGCGAAGACGGTCGGCGGGTACTGCAGGAGCGTGCTGCCGCCGTACGTGAAGGAGTTCTGCACCTCGGCTGCGTCCTGTGCGACGAACTGGAAGGACGCGCCCGCCACGAACACCGCCGAGAAGATCGCTCCGCCGCTGAGCAGCATCAGCGGGATCAGCAGCACCTTGAGCGGCGTCCAGTGGATGTCGAGCACGGCGAGGGCGTATCCGAGGACGAGCAGACCCTGGGTGACACGGCCGAGCCGGCGCAGCGCGAAGCGGTCCGCCGCGACCTGCGCGAGCACGGGCACGGGGCGGACCAGGAGCGTGTCGAGCGTGCCGTCGCGCACCCGGCGCCCGAGCCGGTCCATCGATCCGAGCGCGAGGTCCGCGAGCCCGAAGGCGGTGCCGGCCACCCCGTAGAGCAGGGCGACCTCGGGCAGGCTGTAGCCGCCGATCCGGTCGACCTGCGAGAACATCAGCACGATCGCCACGAAGTCGAGGGCGGTCGCCGCGAAGTTCCCGAAGGCCGTCATCGCGAAGGACGCCCGGTAGGCCATCGTGGAGCGGATCCACATCGCGGTGATCAGACGGTAGGCGCGCAGCCCGTCGCGCAGCCGCTCGTACGCCCCCTGCCGCTCGAAGGGCTGGAAGTCCCCCGCGCGGACCACCGACCGCACCGGACCGGCCACGACCCGCGTCCCCTCCTCCACCCGACCGGCCACGACCCGCGCCCCCTGCTCCACCGGGTCAGCCACCCTGCACCACCACCCTCCTCGTCGCCGCCGACTGGACCAGCCGCCCGGCCGTGAGCAGCCCGAGGGCCCAGGCGGCCTGGGACACGTACGTGCTCAACGGATCGGCCGTGCCGAGCAGGACGTCCACGGGCGCCTGGATCAGCGACGACCAGGGCAGGGCCCGTACCACCTCGCCGAGGACGCCCGGGAAGACGTTCAGCGGCAGCAGCATCCCCGAGCAGAAGATCCCCGCGATGAACGCCAGCTGCGCCACGCCCGCCCCGTCGAGAAGCCAGAACGCGGACAGCGCCACCAGGAAACGGATCGCGAAACTGACGGCCACCCCGAGCACGACCGCGACCAGGAAGGCGAGCCAGGTCAGCGGATCGGAGGGCAGCGCCAGGTCGAAGAAGAAGGCGCCGAAGGCGAGCGGGACCACTCCGCGGCCCATCAGATGGAACAGCGCCCGGCCCATGTCCTGGGCGAGCCACCACATCTGGAGGTCGGCCGGCCGGTACAGGTCGATCGCGATGTCACCCGTACGGATGCGCTCGATCAGTTCGTCCTCGAAGCCGCCGCCCATCACGGCGACCACCATCAGCAGCGCCTGGCTGAGCCACACATAGCTGAGCGCCTGTGCCTGGTCGTAGCCGCCGAGGTGCGGCTTGGTGTCCCACAGGGCGATGAAGATGTACGCCAGGATCAGCCCGAAGACGGTGTTGGTGAAGACACCCGCCGCGGTGGCGATCCGATAGGTGGCGTAGCGCCGGAACCCGCTCGCCGCGACGGACGCGTACAACCGCGCTGTGCCCACAACCCGTCCCTTTCCTCCGCGTTGAGCCAAAGCGCAGGAGCCTAGCCCCGGCCCCGCGTGGCCCGCCAGGCATTTTCCGGCGCGACACGTGCCGGGATCCGGGAACGGAACGCATGGTGCGAGAGTCTTCAAGAGGGGACGCACCAGGCGTACGAGGTCGTATGGGAACGTACGATCATAAACAGGAGTTCGGCAAACAGATGAGCGACAAGCCGCAGGCGCAGCAACGCAGCCAGGGCTGGGCACCCAGGGAACCGGAACCGGGCCCCCGCCCGGCCCCGGCCCCCGCGGCGGGACCACAGGCAGCACCGGGCACGCCCGGCAAGAAGCAGAAGCAGAGGCGAACCGGCTGGCGCAGGCTCGTCCCGACCTGGCGCATGCTGCTCGGCACGCTCCTCGGCGCGCTGCTGCTCGTGATCGGCCTCTTCGCGCTCGGCTACTTCCTCGTCAAGATCCCGCCCGCGAACGCCGCCGCGACCAAGCAGAGCAACGTCTACCTGTACGCCGACGGCAGCCAGCTCGCCCGCGACGGCGACGTCAACCGCGAGAACGTCTCGCTCGCCCAGATCTCCAAGGACGCCCAGCACGCCACCCTCGCCGCCGAGGACCGCGACTTCTACACCGAGTCCGCCGTCGACCCGAAGGCGATGCTCCGCGCCGGCTGGAACACCGTCACCGGCAAGGGCAGACAGTCCGGCTCGACGATCACCCAGCAGTACGTGAAGAACTACTACCTGGGCCAGGAACAGACCGTCACCCGCAAGGTGAAGGAGTTCTTCATCTCCATCAAGCTCGACCGGGAGAAGAGCAAGGACGACATCCTGGAGGGCTACCTCAACACCAGCTACTACGGCCGCAACGCCTACGGCATCCAGGCCGCCGCACAGGCCTACTACGGCGTCGACGCCCAGCGTCTCACCGTCGCCCAGGGCGCCTACCTCGCCGCCCTGCTCAACGCGCCCAGCGAGTACGACGTGATCACGCACCCCGAGAACAAGGCCGCCGCCCTCGCCCGCTGGAACTACGTCCTCGACGGCATGGTCAAGAAGAAGTGGCTGACCCCGGCGGAGCGCGCCCGCATCACCTTCGCTCCGCCCAAGCAGGCCAAGGGCTCGGCGGGCATGTCGGGCCAGCGCGGCTACCTCGTGCAGGCGGTCAACGACTATCTGACCTCGAACAAGATCATCGACGAGGACACCCTCACCACCGGCGGCTACCGCGTCACCACCACACTCCAGAAGCCCAAGCAGGACGCCTTCGTGGAGGCCGTGAACGACCAGGTGATGGACCAGCTCGACAAGAAGAACCGCAAGGTCGACACGTACGTCCGCGCCGGCGGCGTCGCCATCGACCCGTCCAGCGGCAAGGTCCTCGCGATGTACGGCGGCATCGACTACACCCAGCAGTACGTCAACAACGCGACCCGCCGCGACTACCAGGTCGGCTCCACCTTCAAGCCGTTCGTCTTCACCTCGGCCGTCCAGAACGACTCGCAGACCCAGGACGGCCGCGCCATCACCCCGAACACGATCTACGACGGCACCGACCAGCGTCCCGTGGAGGGCTGGAACGGCGGCCTCTACGCCCCGGAGAACGAGGACGGCGTCTCGTACGGCGACATCACCGTCAGCACCGCCACCGACAAGTCGGTCAACTCGGTGTACGCGCAGATGGCCGTCGACGTCGGCCCCGCCGAGGTGGAGAAGACCGCAGTGGCCCTCGGCATCCCCGCCGGCACCCCCGACCTGACCGCCTCCCCCTCCATCGCCCTCGGTCCGGCCACCGCCAGCGTCCTCGACATGGCGGAGGCGTACGCCACGCTCGCCAACCACGGCAGGCACGGCACGTACACGCTCGTCGAGAAGGTCACCAAGGACGGCGAGGAGGCTGTGGAACTGCCTGCCCGCAGCGTTCGGCAGACGGTGAGCCGCGAGGCGGCCGACACCACCACCTCGATGCTCCAGAGCGTCGTCGACGGCGGCACCGGTCAGGCCGCGCAGGCCGCCGACCGGCCCGCCGCGGGCAAGACCGGCACGGCGGAGGAGGACACGGCCGCCTGGTTCGCGGGCTACACCCCCGACCTCGCCACCGTCGTCTCCGTGATGGGCCAGGATCCCGAGACCGGCGCCCACAAGTCCCTGTACGGCGCACTCGGACAGGCCCGCATCAACGGCGGCGGCTACCCCGCCCAGATCTGGGCCCAGTTCACCGGGGACGCCCTCGATGACACCGAGGCGGCGGACTTCGACCTCCGGCTCCAGCCGGGCGCCGAGGAACCGGACTACCCCAACTACGAGCCCAGCGAACCGGACGCCACCGACGACCAGGACGACGACGGCACGGACGGCGGCGAGGACGAGGACGGGACACAGGGCGGAGCGAACGGCAGCACACCGGCGCCGACGAACGGCCAGACCCAGGGCCGGACCGGCGGCCGGACCCAGAGTCCGGCCAACGGCGGCACCAACAGCTCCGGCGGAACCCCGAGCGGCACCACCGGTGGCACCACCACGGACGGCGGCACCACCGGATCCCCCACCAGCGGGGGCGGCACGACCGGCGGAGCCACGAACGGCGGCACCACGGGCACGACACCGGGCGAGGACCCGCTGAGCGGGCTCACGTCCAGAAAACCCTGAGCGGGCTCCCGCCCGGCAGGACATGGCGGCCTCCCGTCCAGGACCTGAACGGTCGGATCCCGGGGTCAGATCCCGGGGTCAGATCCCGGGGTCAGATCCCGCGAGGGTCAGATCCCGAGATCCTTGATGATCTTCGCCACGTGCCCGGTCGCCTTCACGTTGTACAGCGCCCGCTCGACCTTGCCCTCCTCGTCCACGACCACCGTGGAGCGGATGACACCGACGACCGTCTTGCCGTACAGCTTCTTCTCGCCGAAGGCGCCGTAGGCCTCCAGGACCGTCTTGTCGGGGTCCCCGACCAGGGTCACCTTCAGGGACTCCTTCTCGCGGAACTTGGCGAGCTTCTCGGGCTTGTCCGGGGAGACGCCGATGACGTCGTAGCCGGCGCCGGCCAGCACGTCGAGGTTGTCCGTGAAGTCGCAGGCCTGCTTCGTGCAGCCGGGAGTGAGGGCGGCCGGGTAGAAGTAGACGATGACCTTGCGGCCCTTGTGGTCGGCGAGGGAGACCTCGTTGCCGTCGGCGTCGGGCAGGGTGAAAGCGGGGGCGGTGTCGCCGGGCTGGAGTCGCTCGCTCATCGGAACCTCACGTGGCCGGGGGGGATGGAATGGATACGGAACGAGCGTAATGGGGGGTGCCGAGGGGTGCGGTCCGGTCCGAACTGACAGACTGTCCGAATCAGGGAGTCACAACACGACCACGGAGGCAGCGCGGTGTCGGATACGTCGAGAACGCCGGATACCAGGACTCCGGCGCAGATCGAGGCGGACATCAAGAACCGCCGCGCAAAACTCGCCGACACGCTCGACGAGATCGGCGTACGGGTACACCCGAAAACGATCGTCGGAGACGCCAAGGCCAAGGTCGCCTCGAACATCGATCACACGCTGGGGCGCGCCTACGTCGGCGTCAATCGCGTCGTCGGCGATGTGAAGGGGCAGTTCGTCACCGATGAGGGCGCGCCCAGACTGGGGCGCATCGTGCCGGCGGCTCTGGTCGCGGTCGGGCTCGTCGGGCTGCTCGTGGTGGGCACGCGGCGGGGCAAGGGCTGACCCGCCCGCGTACGAAACCGGCAGGGACAGGTAGGTTCGGGGCGTGAGCGCCAATCGGGAAAAGCACAGCACCCATGACGACAAGTTGCCCATCCGGATGCTGCACGACCGCGTGCTGGTACGGCAGGACGCCGCCGAGGGCGAGCGGCGCTCCGGCGGCGGCATCCTGATCCCCGCGACGGCGGCCGTCGGCCGTCGGCTCGCCTGGGCCGAGGTCGTCGCGGTCGGACAGAACGTCCGGACGGTCGAGCCGGGCGACCGGGTCCTGTACGACCCCGAGGACCGTGCCGAGGTCGAGGTGCGCGGGACCGCCTACGTGCTGATGCGCGAGCGGGATCTGCACGCCGTGGCCGCTGACCGGTTCGAAGGGTCCGAGGACTCGACCGGCCTGTATTTGTAGGGCATACGTCGTCCAGAGGGGCCGGTGACCAAGGTCACCGGCCCCGTTTTTGGTGCATTTGGTACGGTGGAGAGTCCCCCACGAGACGCCTCGTTCCGGG
>NZ_JBHWVI010000056.1:0-42156 GCF_042737005.1 Streptomyces sp. NPDC060027 | reverse complement strand
GATCGCACACCGCCCACGCGCCCCGGCAGCCCGCACGGCAAGGCGGTCGGCAGCCGGGCGGCCCAGCTGTCGTGGGCGAAGTCTGCCGACGCCCGGGGCGTGGCGTCGTACGACATCTACCAGGGCACCTCGAAGATCCACAGCGTCGGCGGCGCGCAGACGGCCACCGTCGTCACGGGGCTGCGACCCGGCACCGTGTACGCCTTCACCGTGCGGGCGCGCGACGCGGCGGACAACCTCTCGCCACCGAGCGCGACCGTCCCGATCACCACGGCAGCGGGTTCGGACGACGGCCGAGGCACGGCGCCGACCGACTTCCGGGCGACGACCCACCGCAGCGAAGGCGCCTACTACATCGACCTGAGGTGGATCGCGCCCGAGGTCGACGGAGTGATCACGGAGTACCAGGTCCATCTCGACGGGCGTCCCGCGACCTCGCTCGTCTGGGGCGCCGACCCGCCCCGCGGCACCTCCACCTACAGCTTCTACGTCGGCCGGGAGGCGGACGCGGCGCACCGGGTGCGGATCCGGGCGAAGCTGCCCGACGGGACGTGGGGAGGGTTCTCAGCGGAGCGTTCCGTGACGACGGGCCGGCGGTGAGGCATGCGGCGGACCGGTGGCCACCGCCGCCGGACCGGGTCGCGTGCGCCGCAGCGGGCCACGGGCCGGGTGGTCGGACGGCGACCGGCCCGGCAGGCGGGCCCGGCCATAGGCCCGCATAGGGTTGGGCGTATGGCCCATAGGGAATCCAATGCCGGCGCGCCGCTCGACCTGACTCTGCTGCGCACGTTCCTCGCGGTGCACCGGGCGGGTTCGTTCACGGCCGCCGCGCGGCTGCTGGGCCTCTCCCAGCCGACGGTGACCACCCAGATGCGGTCCCTGGAGGAGCAGTTGGGCCGGGAGCTGTTCGAGCGGGGGCCGCGGGGTGTGCTTCCCACGTCCGTGGCGGACGAGCTGGCCGCGCAGGTGGCGGCGCCGCTGGACGCGCTGGCGACGGTGGCGGACCGCGGCGGTCTCGGCGCCGGCCAGCCGCCGGACCCGGTCCAGGTGGCGGGCCCGGCCGAGCTGCTGTGCGCGCGGGTGCTGCCCGCGCTGGCGCCGCTGACGGCCCGGGGCGTGCGGCTGCGGATCAGCACCGGGCTGACCGACGAACTCCTGGAGGGCCTGCGCGGCGGCCGCTTCGATCTGGTGATCGCCACGAGCCGGCCGCGTGGTCGTACCCTCGCGTCGGTGCCGCTGATGGACGAGGAGTTCGTGCTCGTCGCCTCCCCCGCCTGGGCCCAGCGCATCGGCCCCGACCGGGTGGCGGCCGAGGGGGCCGCGGCGGTGCACGGACTGCCCCTGGTCACGTACGCCGAGGATCTGCCCATCGCCCGCCGCTACTGGCGGCATGTGTTCGGGGTACGGCTGTCGGGGCAGGCCGCGATCACGGTGCCCGATCTGCGCGGCGTCCTGGCGGCGGTCGTCGCCGGTGCCGGGATCACCGTGCTCCCCCGCTATCTCTGCCAGGACGAGCTGGCCTCCGGCGCCCTGGTCGCGCTGCTGACGCCCGAGGATCCGCCGATCAACACCGGCTATCTCACCCAGCGCCCCGGGCCCTCGGACAATCCGCACGTCGCCCTGGTCCGGGACCGGCTGCTGCGCGTGGCCCGTACCTGGTGACCGCGGCCGGGGCGGCCCGGACCCGGTGACTTCCGCCGCGAGCCGCCCCGCCGGGTGGCTCCTCGCGGGGACGGCCCTCATCCGGTGACCGCTGCGGCGCACGCGACCCGGATCGGCGGCGGCGGATCCACCGTCACACCGCGCCGTCAGGCCCGCCGCGTCCGTCGGCAATGCGCCGGACGATGGAATTCGTCACCTGCCCGGTCCCCGTCCGCATGCGGGCCCGGCCCGGGGCACGTTGGCTCGCTCTGAGGCAGCACGGGCCTTTCCAATCCTCGGCGGCGCATGGGATGTACCGCCAACCGTGCCGCTGGAGGGCAGTTCCTATGCGTACCACTCAGACACTTCTCCGATCCGGCCTGACCGTGGCCGCCGCTGCGCTTCCGCTCGCCCTGGCCGCCCCGGCGGCCGTCGCCTGGGGTTCCGGGATCTCCGTGAGCACCAGCGGCACCACGGTCTCGGTCACCACCAGTGCCTGCCCGAGCAACGGGAGCAGCTTCGGCGACGCCTCGCTGCTGTCCAACGGGCAGGCGAACTTCGCCCAGGGGCGCCAGATGTCGCTCACCGGGACGAGCACCAGTCAGTCGGCGTCCTGGACGGGCGTGGGCCCCGGCACCTACACGGTCATCGTGGTCTGCCAGGACGGCTCGACGGCCGGCACCCAGTCGATCATCGTCTCGGCCCCCGCGGCGACCCCCACGATCTCGGCCACGACCACGCCGACGGCGACGGCTACCCCGTCGCGCGGCGTCATGGGCGGGCTCGGCGGAGCCGTAAAGGACTACGGCACCGCCACCGTCGTGGGCGGCGGGGCCCTGGTCGTGACCGGCACGGTGGCGGCGGCGTGGTTCCTGCGCCGCCGGTCCAAGCCCCACCGGCTCTGAGCCGGAGTCCGTCACGTCGGGCGGCCGTTCCGTCGACTCCGGTCGCGGGAGGGCCGCCTAGTCACGCCCCGGGAGTGCTTCGAGCTCCGCCAGGGCGTGGGTGAGCCACTGGGTCCAGAAGGTCTCCAGGTCGATGCCGGCCCGCAGGACGAGGTGCCGCAGACGGTCCTCCGGGGTGTCCTTTCCCGGCGGGAAGTCCCGCTCCTGGATCTCCTGGTACTCGGTCAACTGTCGCCGGTGCAGGTCGAGATGGCGGCGAAGGTCCGCCTCGACGCCCTCGGTGCCGACGACCGCGGCGGCGCGCAGGCGCAGCAGCATCGTGTCGCGCAGCGGCTTCGGGTCCTGCGAGGCGGCGGTCCAGCGGGCGAGTTCGGCACGGCCCGCGGGCAGGACCTCGTAGCTCTTCTTCTGGCCCCGGGCGGGCTGCTCCGGCGCCAGGGCCCGGATGTACCCCTCGGCTTCCAGTCTTCCCAGCTCGCGATAGATCTGCTGATGCGTCGCCGACCAGAAGTAGCCGATCGACTTGTCGAACCGCCGGGTCAGTCCGAGGCCCGACGAGGGCTTCTCGAGCAGGGCGGTGAGGATCGCGTGCGGGAGTGACATGGGGTCATCCTAGGGAGGGCCTGAAGTGCCGCCCGGTGCCCGGCCCCTGATCCGCCGGACACCGCGACAGCCCTTCCGTGAGTCGTTGCTTCCGGCGTCCTAGAGTGCCGCCGCCAGTTCGGTGCCCTGCTTGATGGCCCGCTTGGCGTCCAGTTCGGCGGCCACGTCGGCGCCGCCGATGAGGTGGACGCCTCGGCCGGTGGCGCGCAGTGCCTCGTACAGGTCCCGGCGCGGTTCCTGTCCGGTGCAGAGCACGATCGTGTCGACCTCCAGGACCTGGCTGTGCCCGTCGACGGTGACGTGCAGTCCGGCGTCGTCGATCCGGTCGTACTGGACGCCCGGGACCATGGTGACGCCCCGGTGCTTGAGTTCGGTGCGGTGGATCCAGCCGGTGGTCTTGCCGAGTCCGGCTCCGACCTTGGACGTCTTGCGCTGCAGGAGGTGCACGGTGCGCGGCGGGGCGGGGCGTTCGGGGGCGGCGAGACCGCCCGGCGCCCGGTAGTCCATGTCGACGCCCCAGCTCCGGAAGTACGTCGACGGGTCCTCGCTCGCCTTGTCGCCGCTGTCGGTGAGGTACTCGGCGACGTCGAAGCCGATGCCGCCGGCGCCGAGGACGGCGACGCGGTCCCCGACGGGGGCTCCGTCGCGCAGGACGTCGAGGTAGCCGACGACGCTCGGGTGGTCGACGCCCGGGATCTCCGGGGTGCGCGGGCTGACGCCGGTGGCGACGACGACCTCGTCGTACGCCTCCAGGATGTCCACCGTGGCCCGGGTGTTCAACCGGACGTCCACGCCGTGCAGTTCGAGCTGGGTGCGGAAGTAGCGGATGGTCTCGTCGAACTCCTGCTTGCCGGGGACCTTGCGGGCCACGTTGAGCTGGCCGCCGATCTCGCCCGCGGCGTCGAAGAGGGTGACGTCGTGGCCGCGTTCGGCGGCGCTGACGGCGCAGGCCAGTCCGGCCGGCCCGGCGCCCACGACGGCGACGGTCTTGCGCAGCCGGGTCGGCGCGAGGACGAGCTCGGTCTCGTGGCAGGCGCGCGGGTTGACCAGGCAGGAGGTGATCTTGCCGCTGAAGGTGTGGTCGAGGCAGGCCTGGTTGCACCCGATGCAGGTGTTGATGGCCTCCGGGCGTCCGGCCTCGGCCTTGGCGACGAAGTCGGGGTCGGCGAGCATCGGCCGGGCGAGCGAGACCATGTCGGCATGGCCGTCGGCGAGCAACTGCTCGGCGATCTCGGGGGTGTTGATGCGGTTGGTGGTCACCAGCGGGATCGAGACGGAGCCCATGACCTTCTTGGTCACCCACGCGTACGCGCCGCGCGGCACCGAGGTCGCGATCGTGGGGATACGGGCCTCGTGCCAGCCGATGCCGGTGTTGATGATCGTCGCTCCGGCGGCCTCGACGGCGCGGGCGAGCGTGATGACCTCGTCGAGGGAGGAGCCGCCGGGCACCAGGTCGAGCATCGACAGGCGGTAGATGATGATGAAGTCGTCGCCGACGGCCTCGCGTACGCGGCGGACGATCTCGACGGGGAAGCGCATCCGGTTCTCGTAAGAGCCGCCCCAGCGGTCGTCGCGCCGGTTGGCCTGGAGGGCGATGAACTCGTTGATGAGGTAGCCTTCGGAGCCCATGATCTCGACGCCGTCGTAGCCGGCCTGCCGGGCGAGCCGGGCGGCGCGGGCGTAGTCGTCGATGGTCTGCTCGATCGCGGCGTCGCTGAGCTCGTGCGGCACGAAGGGGCTGATCGGGGCCTGGAGCGCGCTGGGGGCGACCAGGTCCTGGTGGTAGGCGTACCGCCCGAAGTGCAGGATCTGCATCGCGATCTTCCCGCCCTCGCGGTGCACCGCGGCGGTGATCCCGGCGTGCCGCTCGGCCTCGGCCTCGGTGGTCAGCTTGGCGCCGCCCTCGTAGGGCCGGCCCGCGTCGTTGGGCGCGATGCCGCCGGTGACGATCAGGCCGACGCCGCCTCGCGCGCGGGCGGCGTAGAACTCCGCCATGCGCTCGAAGCCGCGCTCGGCCTCCTCCAGACCCACGTGCATGGAGCCCATGAGCACGCGGTTGGGCAGGGTGGTGAAGCCCAGGTCGAGCGGGTTCAGCAGGTGCGGGTAACGGCTCATCTGGCCCTCCGTGCGCGGTGTCGTACGACTGTTGTAGACGACGCGACGCGCTTTATGCAACTAGTTGCACAATGACGAGGATCACTCGCCCCGGAGCCGGAGGTCCACTCAGCCGAGAGCCACCCGGGCCACGAGTTCCGCGACCGCGACGGGCTGGTCGACCATCACCAGATGGCCCGCGTCGGGGACCGCGACCATCGTCACGTTGGGGCTGGCTTCGAGCCCGACCCGCTCCTCCTCCGCCAGTCCGACGTCGTCGTGGTCGCCGCGCACGACCCAGGCGGGCACGCCCGAGTCACGAAGCCGGGGGACGAGGGATCCGTACCGGTCCAGGTAGTCGAAGTAGTGCCGCATCGCGGTGCGGCAGAACGCCGGATCGTTCTTCTCGAACTCGGCGGTCAGCGCCTCGCGGCGGGCCGGGGGCAGTTCGCTCACCATGACGCGGGGCGTCAGTTTGACCAGACCGGACCAGGTCAGCGCCCCGATGCCGGGCACCCGCCCGAGGCTGTTGGCGATCGTGAGCGCCTTGTCCTCGTCGGATGCCGAGAACGTGGGGGAGAGCAGGACGACGGGACCGGTGAAGTGCCCGCCGGCCGCCATCTCCAGGGCGATGTTGGCGCCGATGCTGTGGCCGACCACGACGGCGCAGCCCCGCTCGGCGGCCAGGGCACCGGCCAGTGCCGCGTAGTTCTCCATGCCGAGATCGCGCGGCGGCGTGGTGCCCGCATGCCCCGGAACGGTCGCGGCCACCAGCCGCACCGGCGCCGAGGCGAGCGGCGGTGCGGCGGCCAGGTCGTCGTAGAAGGCGGTGCTGCACAGGCCGCCGGGCAGCAGCAGCACCTTCGTGCCCGCATCGGCGGGCCCCCACTCCTTGATGTCCCATGCGTCGAACTTCTCGGGGGCACTGCTCATGTTCGGGCCTTCCTCCGGCGTCTGCGGTCAGCCAGAGTGTGGCGCGCGGGGCGGGACAATCAGCCGATCAGGACCCGAACGCGGCATGTCGGCCGTGTCGCCCCGCCCCCGGGGTCAGGGCTTCACCCCGATCACCACGTTGGCGTACCCCTCCTCCGAGACGGCCAGCCGGGCGATCAGGCCGCAACGGGCGAAGGCCTCGACGGCCAGGGGCGCCTGGCGTTCGCTCGTCTCCACGAGGAGACAGCCGCCGCGGGCCAGCCACTGCGGCGCCTCGGCGGCGACCCGGCGCACGAGGTCGAGTCCGTCCGCGCCTCCGTCGAGAGCGACCAGGGGTTCGTGGTCACGGGCCTCCGACGGCAGCAGGCCGACCTCGTCGGTGGGGACGTACGGCACGTTGGCGGCCAGGACATCGACGCGGCCCCGGAGGGTGTCGGGCAGCGCGGTGAAGAGGTCGCCCTCGTGGACCTGGCCGGCGTACGGCGCGACATTGCGGCGGGCGCAGCGCACCGCGGCCGGGTCGATGTCGACGGCGTGCAGTTCGGGCCCGCCGAGGGACACGGCGAGCGCGGCGCCGACCGCGCCCGAACCGCAGCAGAGGTCCACGACGAGGGCCGCGCCCCGCGCGAGCGCGACGGCCTGGTCGACGAGGAACTCGGTGCGCCGGCGCGGCACGAAGACCCCGGGTTCGACGGTGATGCGCAGTCCGTGGAACTCCGCCCAGCCGAGGACGTGTTCGAGGGGCAGCCCCGCGACGCGCCGGTCCACCATCGCGGCGGCCTCGTCCGGGGTGCGGGCGGCGGAGAGGATCAACTCCGCCTCGTCCTCGGCGAAGACACAACCGGCGGAGCGGAGCGCGGCGACCACGGGATCTGCGAAATCAGGGACATCAGGAGAAAAGGGAGGCATGAAGCCGAGAGCCTTTCGACGATCCGAAGGGCGCTCCCACGGTCACCCGGAGACGGTGACCGCGTTGCCTGGAGAGGAGAGCACCCGACCTGACACAGCGTTGATGGGTCTCACCTCCTCGGCAACTCATCGGCCGAGACAGTCCACGGCCGGGACGGCCACTTTACAGGAACGGCCAGTGGGCGACGGGCCACTGCGGCCCTCCGTCGCGGGAACCGATGCGCGGCGCGAGGCCCCGGCGCGCGGGCCGTCGCACGCGCCGGTGAGCCCGGGGCGGGTGACCGTCGCGCCCTCTGCGGCCGACATGCGCGACGCTCTCCGCACCCGACCGAGTTGTACTATGCAACCAGGGCGGCGAAGGGAGGTCCCGCGATGACGTCCGAAGGGGCCGGTGAGGCCGGAACGGTGGACGGCACGACGGCCGCCGCCTCCGTGGAGACCATCCAGCGGGAGATGACGGTGTTCGCGCGGCGGGCCCGGGCCTCGGCGGGACGCATGCATCCCGAGCTGTCCCTGGTCTCGTACACGCTCCTCGGCCATCTGGAGGAGATGGGCGGCTGCCGTGCCACGGACCTCGCGGCGCACTACGCGCTGGACAAGTCCACGGTGAGCCGTCAGGTGGCCGCGCTGGAGCGGGCCGGACTGATCGAACGCCGGATGGACCCCGAGGACCACCGCGTCCAGGTGCTGCATCTGACGGAGGCGGGCACGGAGATCCTCGCCCAGGTGACCCGCAGCCGCCGTGTGGCGTTCCGCGAGCGGCTCACGGGCTGGTCCGAGGAGGACCTCGCCCGCTTCGCCTCGTATCTGATGCGCTACAACGCCACGGCCACCGCCCCGGAGACGCCGGACGGCAGGTCGCCGAGGGACTGAACCGACGTCCCCGCGGCCGGCCGCGAACTCAGCGGCGCGGTCTCATCCCACACCCACGGTCCGCTCGTCGCCCAGGTGCTCGGGCACCCGCGCGGCCATGAAGCGGGTCCCGCGGCGCAGCGTGAACCCGAGGGACTCGTAGAGGCGGATGGCGTTGGTGTTGCCCGCGCCGGTGTGCAGGAACGGGGTCTCGCCGCGTTCCCGGATGCCGTGCGCGACGGCCAGGATCAGGCGACTGGCCAGGCCTTCGCCCCGGTGGGCGGAGTCGGTGCAGACCGCGCTGATCTCGGTCCAGCCCGGCGGATGGAGCCGCTCCCCCGCCATGGCGACGAGGACGCCGTCCCGGCGGATCCCCAGATATGTGCCGAGCTCGACGGTGCGCGACAGGAAGGGACCGGGCCGGGTCCGTTCCACCAGGTCGAGCATCTCCGGCACGTCGGCGGGGCCGAGCGGCACCGCCTCGGCGTCCGGCGCCGCGGCGAGTCCGTCGTCGACGAGCTGGACGCCGTCGATGCTGAAGGTCACCTCCCAGCCGTCCGGGGTCAGCCCGCCGAAACCGGCCAGCGGAGCCTCGCCGCCGGGCCCCACCAGAGCGGCCAGATCCGCCCAGTCCTCGGCACCGGGATCGTCGGGCAGCGCCAGCCAGGGCGACACGTCCACGGGGTAGCGCAGGACGCGTCCACGGCGTTCGGCGAAGTGGGCGTGGGGCCCGGTGAGCGAGCCGAGGGCCGGGTTGTCCAGCGGATGGGCGCTCATGAGGTCACCTCGATCACGATCTTGCCGCGGACGTGCCCGTCCTCGACGGTGCGCAGCGCCTCGGCGGCGCGGTCGAGCGGGAACGTCCGGGTCACGAAGGGGCGCAGCCTGCCGTCGGCGGCGAGCCGGCCCACCTCGTCGAGCACGGCGGCCGTACGCGCCCGCTCGACGCCCGCGCCGCCCAGCTTCGCCACCGTCTCGCGGTCGGCGGCGGTGATCAGCTTCGTCCGGTCGGCCAGCAGCGTCGCCGCGGCCTCCAGCACCTCTCCCCCGACGAGGTCGAACACGGCGTCCACCCCGGTCGGCGCCGTCGCGCGCAGCCGCTCCTCCAGGCCCGGCCCCGACGAAACGTGCACGGCTTCGAGCGACTCGACGAAGTCCTGCTTGCCGTCGCTCGCGACCCCGACGACCCGCAGCCCGGCGGACCGCGCGATCTGGACAGCGGCGACCCCGACTCCGCCGCCCGCGCCGGTGATCAGCAGGGTCGCGCCCTCGGGCAGGCCGAGCTGACGGATTCCGTCGTACGCCGTCGCCGCCGCGACGGGCAGGGCCGCGGCGTCCGCGAACGACAGCCCGGCGGGCTTGTGCGCCGTGACGGCGACGGGCAGCACGGCGTACTCGGCGTATCCGCCGTCCACCGGGTTCCCGAAGACCTCGTCCCCGACGGCCAGGCCGGTCACCCCGGTGCCGGTCTCCACGACGACCCCGGCGACCTCGTTGCCGAACACGGCGGGCAACGAACGCTGGGGACCGCCCGGGCGGCGGTGGCCGGTGCGCTGCTTCCAGTCGACGGGGTTCACACCGGCCGCGCGCACCGCGACGAGGATCTCGCCGGGGCCGGGGCTCGGGCGGTCCCGCTCCACCAGGGCCTCGGTCTCCGGACCCCCGAACCCTGTGAAGACGTACGCCTTGGGCATCTGGTCCCTCACTCTCCTTCGCTGTCGTCACCGGTCGCCGCGGCCCCGCTCACCGGCTGTGCGTGTACGGGCCACCGGAGTCGGCATCAGCAGCAAGGAAGATCGCGGCGCGACTATTCCCGGGCGCCGGGAGAGTTCATACGGCCGCAATGATCAGCGCTCCGCACGGGCTCGGAGAACGGTCCGTCTGCGCGTACGGTTGAATGGTTAAGCACCGGTGCGCACCCGCGAGACCGACCCGCGGGTGCGCGCCGATCACGCTCGATCCGCGGGCCGTCGTCCCCGGCGGTCCTGGAGGCACCACCCGTATGAACGTCACGCGAGGCTTCACCGGGCGCCCGCGCGCCCACGACCCCGGCCTGCCGCCCGGCCAGTACGACGCCGGCGACGACTGGCCCGTCCTGTCCGCCGAGGTCACCCCGGACCTGGCCCCCGCCGACTGGACCCTGCGGATCGACGGCCTGGTGGCCGAGCCGCGCACCTGGGACTGGGACGAGGCGCACGCGCTGCCCCCCTCTGCGTACGAGGGAGACATCCACTGCGTGACGAGCTGGTCGAAGTTCGGGGTGCGGTTCGGGGGCGTGTCGCTGGACGCGTTCCTGGAGGCCGTACGACCGGACCCGGCCGCCACCCACGCGGTCGCGTACGCGCACACCGGGTACACCGCGAACCTCCCGCTGGCCGACCTCACCGGCGGCCGCGCCTGGATCGTGTGGGACTACGCCGGCAAACCGCTGCCCGCCGAACACGGCGGCCCCGCACGGCTGATCGTGCCGCATCTGTACTTCTGGAAGAGCGCCAAGTGGATCGCGGGCATCCGGATCCTCGACCACGACGAACCGGGCTTCTGGGAGCAGAACGGCTACCACGCCCGCGGCAACCCCTGGGAAGAGCAGCGCTACTCCGGTGACTGAGACGATCCCGGCGACGGAGACAGGGATGGGGACAGGGGCAGGGACAGGGGCGGGGACGAACAGGATGAGGGAGGCCACCCGGTGACAGCAGCGACGACGACCTTCGTGCCGCCGACACGGTTCGCCGTGCCCGGACGGATCGCCGTGAACACCCGAACGGCCACCACCTGGCAGACCGCCACCCTCACCGGAATCCGCCGCGAGACCCCGCACGCGGCGACCTTCCGATTCGCCGTGCCCGCGTGGGAGGGGCATCTGCCCGGCCAGCATCTGATGCTGCGGCTCACCGCCGGGGACGGGTATGTGGCGCAGCGCCACTACTCCATCGCGTCCTCGCCCGACGACACCGGTCACATCGAACTGACCCTGGACCACGTCGACGGCGGCGAGGTCTCCGGCTGGTTCCACACCGTCGCCCGGCCCGGCGACTCCATCGAGGTGCGCGGCCCGCTCAGTGGCTTCTTCGCCTGGCCCGGGGACCGGCCCGCACTGCTCGTCGGCGCCGGCTCCGGTGTCGTCCCGCTGATGTCGATGCTGCGTCACCACCGCGCGCAGGCCCTGGACGTACCCGTGCGGCTTCTCGTCTCCGCGCGGAGCCCCGAAGAGCTCATCTACGCAAGGGAGTACGGCGAGGAGACCACAGCGGTCTTCACGCGGAGTGCCCCGGAGGGTGGGCGGGTCGGACGTATGGCTGCCGCACATGTGGCGCCGCTCCTGGCCGAGCAGCCGCCTGGTGGATGGGAGGCCTACGTCTGCGGTTCCAACGGATTCGCCGAGCACGCCTCGCGGTTGCTGGTGGAGGCGGGGCAGCCGGTGGACCGGATCCGGATCGAGCGGTTCGGCTAGAGCGTGTTCCCGTAGGTGCGGACGGCCGGGACGACCGGCCTCGGGCGCGTCGGGCGAGCTGTGCCCGTGGGCCGACGTGGGTCGCGGGAGCCGCCGAGTGCCGCCGGAGCGGAGTCAGCCGTGCGGCACCACGGCGACCGGACAGGTCACCTGCTGGATGACAGTCCGCGCGGCGCGGCCCAGGCGCCCGCCCGCGCGGCGGCCGACGACCAGCAGACCCGCGCCGGTGGACGCCTTCAGCAGCTGGTCTCCGGGGTGGCCGTGGACGACCTGTTCCGAGACCGCGGTCTCCGGGAACTTGTGGCGCCAGGACCGCAGTGTGCCGGTCAGGGCACGTCGCCGGGTGGCTTCCAGGTCGTACGCGTCGCCGTCGGACGGAACGGAGAGCGCACCACCCTCGTACGCGGACGGGGTCCAGGCGTGCACCACGAGGAGCGGTGCCGAACGGACCGCGGCGGCGTCGAAGGCGTAGCCGATCAGGTCGTCGGCGGGGTACTCCAAGTCGACGCCGAGGACCACGGGGAGGTAGGGCGCGGCGCTCGGTGGCGTGCCGCCGAGGGTGGACTCCCTTTCGTCCTCGGGAAGTTCGCCCGCACGGACGAGGACGACCGGACATGCGGCGGCGGCCGCGACGGCCAGGGCGACGGAGCCCGCCAGGAAGCCGGCCAGGGCGGTGTGGCCGGTGCGGCCGCCGGAGCCGAGGACCAGGGTCTCGGACTCGTCGGCCGCCGCGAGCAGCGCGGGCACCGCGGGTGTCTCGGTGTCGCGCCCGGCGATGTCCAACGCCGGGTGAGCGTAGGACAGTTGGACGGCCGCGAGGTCGAGCGCCGACCTGGTGCACCCGGCGGGTACGTCGACGTCCGGAACACGCGCGGGTACGCGGTGCCGGATGTCCGCGTGCAGCAGACGCAGCGGGAGACGCCGTCGGCCGGCCTCGCGAGCCGCCCAGTCGGCGGCGTCCAGGCTCGCGCGCGAGCCGTCGATTCCCGCGGTGATGGTGCCGGTGCCGGAGTTCATGGCTGATGTCTCCTGTTCGCCGATGCAGTGCTGCGCGGGTTCCACGGCGGGCGGGGATCAGTCGCCCGGCGCCGGAGTCGGTGCGAACGGCCCTCTGGCCCGGGGCGACTCCCCGGAGAAGGCATGACGGGTTCCCGAAGGCGCACGTACGGTGTGATCACCGCACGCCGCATGCCGAAAGGTGGTCCTTGATGGCCCAGTTCGACCTCCCTCTCGACGAACTCCGCACCTACCGCAGCGCGTCCATCGAGCCCGAGGACTTCGACGCCTTCTGGGCCAAGACTCTCCAGGAAGTCCGAGAGCACGACCTGTCGGCCCGCTTCGAGCCGTTCGAGACCCCGCTGAAGACGGTCTCGGTCCACGACGTCACGTTCGCCGGGTTCGGCGGCCATCCGGTGAAGGGCTGGCTGACCGTACCGGCGCGGGCGAACTCGCCGCTGCCCACCGTCGTCGAGTTCATCGGGTACGGCGGCGGGCGCGGGCTCCCGCACACGCATCTGCTGTGGGCGTCGGCCGGGTTCGCGCACTTCGTGATGGACACACGCGGCCAGGCGAGCGCCTGGGGCGGCGGCGAGACCCCGGACCCGGTGGGCAGCGCGCCCGCCTTCCCCGGCTTCATGACGCGAGGGATCGAGGACCCCGAGAACTACTACTACCGGCGCCTGTTCACGGACGCGGTCCGCGCGGTGGAGGCGGCTCGCTCGCATCCCCTCGTCGACTCCGCGCGCGTCGCGGCGCTGGGCGGGAGCCAGGGCGGCGGCATCAGCATCGCGGTGGGCGGCCTGGTGCCCGACCTGGCGGCGATCGCCCCCGACGTGCCGTTCCTGTGCGACTTCCCGCGCGCCACGACGATCACGGACCGTACCCCCTACCGGGAGATCGGCAGCTACCTCAAGACCCACCGCGGCCGCACCGAGCAGGTTCTGCGCACCCTCTCCTACTTCGACGGGGTCCACTTCGCCGCGCGCGGCCGGGCGCCCGCCCTGTTCTCGGCGGCGTTGGAAGACCAGACCTGCCCGCCGTCGACGGTCTTCGCGGCGTTCAACGCGTGGGCCCACGAGGAGAAGCAGATCGAGGTGTACGACTTCAACGACCACGAGGGCGGCGGCCCCTACCAGCAGGCAGAGCAGCTGCGCTGGCTGCCCGCCCGCCTCTGACACCGACGATGGGCACGCCACCCGGGCCGACACCGGTGGTTGTTCCAGCCGTGCCGTGCCGCATCACCAGCTAGCGTGCGCAACCATGGGTGAACTGATACTGATCAGGCACGGCCAGACCGAATGGAGCCTGTCGGGCCGGCACGCCGGCCGCACCGACATTCCGCTCACTGACGCGGGTGAGGCCGCAGCCAAGTCGCTCGCTCCGAGGCTTGCCCGACGCCATCCGGTCGCCGTGTTCAGCAGCCCGCTGACCCGCGCTGTACGGACGGCCGAGCTGGCGGGCCTGACCGGTGTCAGACCCGATTCCGACCTGCTGGAGTGGGACTACGGCGGCTACGAGGGACTGACCGCGGCGCAGATCCAGGAGACTAGGCCGGGCTGGGACCTGTGGCGGGACGGCGTCATTCCCGGCGACGCCGCCCACCCTGGCGAGGAACTCCAGCAGGTGGCCGCGCGCACGGACGCGGTGCTGGACCGGATCTGGCCGCTGTTGGACGACGGCGACGTCGCCGTCGTCGCCCACGGACATCTGGCACGCGTGCTCACCATGCGCTGGCTCGGCCTCGACGCGTCCGCCGGCCGACTGCTCGGCCACCCGCATCCAGGCACGCTCAGCTTCCTGGCCACCGAGGACGAACAGCCCTTCATCGCCGCCTGGAACGTCCCGTAGCGGCGGCCCGCTCCGCCCGATACCGAGCAGGGCCGGTTCGCGGCCGTGGCCCGCACGGCCGGCCCATTCCCGGTGGTACGGACGGCACGGACCGTTCGTATGCGTCCTGACCCCCGAGTGACTGCCTGGGTGCGCGGGTACGGCGAGTGCTGCTGGCCCCGGTCGCCCACGATCAGTGATCGCGGCGGCCGACTGTCCACTCACCGGATTGGCATGCCGATGGTCCCGGCGGCAGACCCTGAACGCACTGACGTGCGTCCTGTGGGTGGGCTGTTCATGCGGCGGGCCAGGTGCCGAGCGCGTGGGCCAGCCGGTCGCTCTGTTCTCGGGTGATGCCCTGAGCGAGGCGAGTACCGAACCGGGGACTCATGGGCCCGTCGCAGTGGAGGATTCCGTGGAAGGGCAAGGGGTCCTGTCCTCCCGAGAGCGGGGAGGCGCCAGAAGGCGTCCATTCAGCCGGTTCCCACAGGGGGTGGTCCACCAGGAGCGCTTCCGCGGTGCCCCGCGCCTCCGTCGCGGGAAGCCCCGCATGCGCCAGCGCGTCGCCGAGTATGTCCGCGGCGTCCGCGGGCATGTCCTGGTCGCCGAGCGTGGGCAGCAGCAGGAGCAGGCGCGCGTGTTCGGCGTGGACTCCCGGGGCGTCGAGGTCGGGCGTGCGGGCGATGTGGTGGAGCTCTCGCCAGGAGAGTCCGGGGCCGGCGTGGTGGCCGCCGACGGTGGTCAGGTGGCCGTGCCGTCCCCATCCGGGGTGGGTGATGAAGTACTCCGTTCCCGGATCCTCGGGAATGTTGCAGCCGAGGACCATCACGGTGTGACCGCCCGCGAACGGGATCCGGAAGACGGGCCATCGGTCCTCGTCGCTCAGCGCGTCCCAGGCCGCGTCGGCATCGGCCCCGTCGACACCGAACCACTCCGGAACGGGGTCGTAGCCCTCTGTCTGGCTCAGCCACATCAGGTAGGCCGCCCAGAACCCCGGCAATGCCAGCAGTTCCTCCCCCACCACAACAGGGGCGTTCTCGAATCCCTCTATCAGCACCGGCCCAGACTCTCACCCGCCTATGACAGTCCGTGCGGCACTCGGGGTCGGGGCTCCACCGGGCACTGTTGTCTCCCATGGCCTCACCCAGTGGGGAACTGAGCCGGCGGCGGGCGCCGGAGGCGGCCAACGCGCGTTGTCGTCACACCGCTTCCCTCCGGTCCGACCAGTCGGTATGTTCGACGGGCCCGGCCTCTTCCCGACCACCCGCGGACGCATCACGGAGGGCTCATGACCCAGCAAAACCCCCTGGCAGAAGGCCATTGCGACCCGCGCTTCGCCGCGGTGCGCGCCGCGTTCGAGGAGAACTTCCGCGACCGCGGGGAACTGGGCGCGGCGGTGTGCGTCACGCTCGGCGGGGAGACGGTGGTGGACCTGTGGGGCGGCTGGGCCGACGCGGCCCGCACCCGCCCGTGGGAGCGGGAGACGCTGGTCAATGTGTGGTCGACCTCGAAGGGGCCGACGGCGCTGTGCGCGCACATCCTGGCCGACCAGGGACTGCTCGACCTCGACGCCCCGGTGGCCGCGTACTGGCCGGAGTTCGCGGCGGCGGGCAAGGGCGGCATTCTCGTACGGCATCTGCTGTCCCACCGGGCGGGGCTGTCCGGGCTGCGGGAGCCGCACACCTTCGCGCAGCTCTGCGACTGGGAGTTGACCGTCCGGCGTCTCGCGGAGCAGGAGCCCTGGTGGGAGCCGGGGACCCGGTCCGGCTATCACGCGCTGACGTTCGGGCACTTGGTCGGTGAGCTGGTGCGCCGGGTGTCGGGGCTGTTGCCGGGCGCGTTCCTGGAGCGGGAGGTGACCGGGCCGCTCGGGATCGACTTCACCATCGGACTGCCGGAGAAGGAGGCCGAGCGGGTGGCCGAGCTCGTCCATCCTCCGGCGGCGTCGAGCAGCGAACAGGCGGCGGTCTTCGCAGAGTTGGCGCCCGCGGCGCTGGCGGCGCTCGCCAACCCGTCGGTCGGTGCCGTCGAGGCGAACACACCGCGATGGCGGGCCGCCGAGATACCGGCCGCCAATGGTCACGGGACGGCGCGCGCGGTCGCCGCGCTGTACGGGATCCTCGCACTGAAGGGCACCTACGGATCCCGGCGCGTGCTGTCCCCGGAGGCGGTCGAGCGGGTGCGCGAAGGGCAGGGCCGTTGCCGCGACCTGGTGCTGGGCGCCGGGTTCGCGCGGGAGACGGAGGTCGGACTCGGGCTGTGGCTGAGCGGGGTCAACGGATCGTACGGACCCAACCCCAGGGCTTTCGGACACGACGGGTTCGGCGGCTCCTGCGGTCTCGCCGACCCGGAAGCGGGGGTCTCACTGGGGTACGTGATGAACCGCATGGGCCCGCACATCGCAGACGACCCAAGGAAGATGGCGCTCGTCGACGCCCTGTACAGCGCCCTCCACGAGCGCACCGCGACCGCCCTGGACGCGGGTTGAATTCGGCCGAAGTCTCCGGCCGCCCTTTCCTGGTGGTTTAGACCAATGCTAGATGTGGTGGCGCAATGAGCCCGCACGGCTACGCCTAGTCACCACGCAGGAGCGGACATGGCCCGCACCACCCCTTCATCCGACCACGAACCGCTCTACGCGCGGATCGCCGTACAACTGCTCGGCGAGCTGCGCGACGGGGCCATCCCGCCCGGCGAACGCCTGCCGGGAGAGCGCGAGTTGGCCGGTCGTTTCGGCGTCAGCCGGGAGACCGTACGGCAGGCGTTGCAGATGCTGCGACGCGGCGGCCAGGTCTCCACCGACCGGCGTGGCAGCCATGCGACGCTGCCCGTCACCGGCGCAGAACCCGTCCCGTCCCTCGACTTCCCCGTCGGCGCGCACACCAGTGAACCGTGCGCACGCCAACGGACCTCCGTGACCTGGGAGACTCCCCCACCGGAACACGCCGAGGCCCTCGGACTCGCCCCGCGGCGGGCGACACTGGTCCACCGCTACGAGTCGGCCGCCGCCGACGGCAGCGGGCTGCGCACGGCCGTGACGTCCTTCTCCGCGATCGCGGTGACCGAGGTCGAGGAACTCGCCCGCTACCGCGACCGCGCGGACGGCCACGCGTCGGCGCAGCTGTCACGGGCCTACGACTGGATGCGCAAGGCGGGTCTGACCCTGCATCACCGGGACGCGATCACCCGGCTCCCGCAGTCGGTGCGGGTCACCCGCCGCGTGCACGACCAGTACGACCGGCCTCTGGAGATCACCGATCTGACCGTGGACGCGCAACAGGACGCCCTGGTCTACGAGTTCACGCTTCCGGCGGCCGAGTGAACTCCGAGTGACGAAAGACGGTCGGGACGGCGAACACGACGGGAGGGGTGGGGACTTCGTCCGGGGTCACCCACCCGTCCGGAGCTGGAATGCAGTCATCTGACCGATCCCAGCGGGGCTGTTCACGTCTAGCGTCGAGACATGACCTCCAACGACGCACAGCAGATCGAGCGGGCCAACGCGACGGGTCGGACACCGGTCGTCTTCGTCCACGGTCTGTGGCTGCTGCCCAGCAGCTGGGACCGGTGGGCGACCCACTTCGAGCAGGCCGGGTTCGCTCCGGTCTCGCTGTCCTGGCCCGACGACCCCGACACGGTCGAGGAGGCCAAGGCCCATCCCGAGGTCTTCGCCGGCAAGACGGTCGGTCAGGTCGCCGACCACCTGGAGAGCCTCATCGGCGGCCTCGAGAAGAAGCCCGCCGTCGTCGGCCACTCCTTCGGTGGCCTCCTCACCCAGATCCTGGCCGGCCGCGGCCGGTCCGCCGTCTCGGTGGCGATCGACCCGGCTCCGTTCCGGGGCGTGCTGCCCCTCCCGATCTCGTCCCTGCGCTCCGCCGCGCCCGTGCTCGGCAACCCGGCGAACCGGAACCGGGCCGTCCCGCTCACCTACGAGCAGTTCCGCTACGGCTTCGCCAACGCGGTCGGCGAGGAGGAGGCCAAGGAGCTGTACGACACCTTCGCCGTGCCCGCGCCGGGCGCCCCGCTCTTCCAGGCGGCCACGGCCAACTTCAACCCCTGGACCGAGGTCAAGGTCGACACCGAGAACCCGGACCGGGGCCCCCTGCTGATCATCTCGGGCGAGAAGGACCACACCGTCCCGTGGGCCATCGCCAACGCGTCGTACAAGAAGCAGCAGCGCAACCCCGGCGTCACCGAGATCACCGAGATCAAGAACCGCGGCCACGCGCTGACCATCGACCACGGCTGGAAGGAAGTCGCCGACACGGCACTGGAGTTCGTCCGCCGTTTCGTCTGACCACCACCTCAGCCGTGCGGCGCCCGCACGCCGCACCGCACCATCGCGCCACCTCTCGAAAGGGAACAACCCATGAGCACGTTCACGACCTCCGACGGCACCGACATCTTCTACAAGGACCTGGGCAGTGGGCAGCCGGTCGTCTTCAGCCACGGCTGGCCACTCAACGCGGACGCCTGGGAGGGTCAGCTGCGGCTGGTCGCCGAGAACGGCTTCCGCGGCATCGCGCACGACCGCCGCGGGCACGGCCGTTCGGCGCAGACGTGGCAGGGCAACACCATGGACCAGTACGCCGACGACCTGGCCGAGCTCATCGAGTCGCTCGGCCTCGACGACGTGATCCTGGTCGGGCACTCCACGGGCGGCGGCGAGGTGGCCCGCTACATCGGCCGGCACGGCACCGGGCGGGTCGCCAAGGCGGTCCTGCTGGGCGCGGTTCCCCCGGTCATGCTGAAGTCGGACACCAACCCGGAGGGCACGCCCATCGACGCCTTCGACGGCATACGCGCCGGGGTCGAGGCGGACCGCTCGCAGTTCTACCAGGACCTGGCCTCACCGTTCTACGGCGCCAACCGCGAGGGTGCCACGGTCTCGCGGGGCAAGCGCGACGAGTTCTGGCTGCAGAGCATGCAGGCCGGGCTGAAGGCGGCGTACGACTGCGTCGAGCAGTTCTCGGAGACCGACTTCACCGAGGACCTCGCCAAGATCGACGTTCCGACGCTCATCGCGCACGGCGACGACGACCAGATCGTGCCGATCGGCGCCGCCGCGCTGAAGACGGCTCAGCTGGTCAAGGACGCGACGCTGAAGGTGTACCCGGGCGCCCCGCACGGCCTGGTGGGCGAGTTCGAGCAGGCCTTCAACGCCGATCTGCTCGACTTCATCCGCGCCTGACGGGCGACGCGGCCCACCCGGACGCCGTGACCGGCCTCGGCGAGTCCGCCGACGGGGGCGTGGGCCGGCGTCCGCCGAGGCAGGAGAGTCCCCCGGGTCCGCGGGGCCCGGGGGACTCTCGTCAGCGCTCGGGAGACCGTCCGAGGGCGAGGGACCGTGGGCGGCGGAGGCTCGTCCGCGCTCCGGATGCCGAGGAAACGACTCGGCCCCGGCAGCCCCGGCAGGGAGCCTTCCCTTGGGCGCCCCCGTCATACGGCGCCGGAGGACCTCACCGAGGTGTCCTCGCGCGTGGCCACGACCATCCGGGCCCGCGGGCTGCCGTCCCGTCGGCGGCCGAACTCGGGCAGCGCGTGAAGTTCCGTCCGGAAGCCGGCCCGATCCAGTTCCCGCTCCACGTCACCGAGCCGGAACGCGCGGTAGTACATGACGAAGGTCGGACGCCGGACGGCATTGCGCACCCACATCACCGTGTCGAAGCCCAGCAGGGCCCAGTACCACGGCGAGCTGGGCCGCGGCGGAGCCATGATCGGGAACGCGAAGCGTCCGCCGGGGCGCAGTACGGCGTGGACCCCGGCGAACACGCCGGGCAGCTCGCGCGGCAGGAAGTGCCCGAAGGCGCCGAAGCTCACGACCAGGTCGAACGCGGGCTCGAACGGGAGGGCGCGGGCATCACCGCGCACCCAGGCGACCGACGGTGCGCCGTCGCCGCGAACCGGGGGCACGGACGGTGACCCGGCCCCCCGTACGCCGACGACGGAAGGCAGCGTGCCGCCCCGCGCCGGAGTGACGGACGGCGGCCTGCCTCCCGGCGTCGGGGCGACCGGCAGTGGCCCGTCGTCACGCGCCTCCGCCGGGGACGGTGAGCCGTCCTCGCGCGTCCCCACCAGGGACGACGAACCGTCGGCGTCGGTGTCGAACCGCTCGCGTCCGACCGTCAGCATGCCCCTACTGATGTCGACGCCGGTGACGCTCTCCCGGCACAGTTCCCGCAGGACCTCCATGCCCGCGCCGGTGCCGCAGCACAGGTCGAGTCCCGCGGTGAACGGTCCCAGCGGCGCGAGGGCCCGTCCGACCGCGTCGAGGATCGCGTCCGGGGTCCGGAACGGCGTGTGATCGAACTTGGGGGCGAGCAGGTCGTAACCGTGTTCGATGGACGAGAGGCCCTGCACGGCCAGTTCGCGGAGAGTGGGACCTTGCGGCGTGAACATCTGGCCGAGCTTAGGGGCAGCGGGCGTCGGGTGCGCTGATCTATCGTCCCCGGCATGACCTCGTTCCGCCCCGCCCCCGCCTGGCTGGCCGACGCCGTCTTCTACCAGATCTACCCGCAGTCGTACGCCGACTCCAACGGCGACGGCATCGGCGACTTCGACGGCATCGCCGAGCGCCTCGACCACCTCGCGTGGCTGGGCGTGAACACCGTGTGGCTCAACCCGTGCTTCGTGTCACCGTTCGGAGACGCCGGATACGACGTCGCCGACTACCTGGACGTCGCACCCCGATACGGATCCTCCGACGACCTCGCCCGACTCGTGGACGAGGCCGGCCGCCGCGGCATCCGCGTCCTCCTCGACCTCGTGGCGGGTCACACCTCCGACCAGCACCCGTGGTTCCGGGCCGCGATGGACGATCCGGCCGACGACCGGTACATCTGGGCGCCCGGGGGCTCCCCGGACGGCTTCGTCCCCTCCCCCGGAACCCGCCCGGGGGCGTATCTGCCGAACTTCTTCGCCTTCCAGCCCGCCCTGAACTTCGGTTACGCGCGCACGCGTCCGGACGAGCCGTGGCGTGGACCGGTCGACGCGGAGGGCCCGCGCGCCAACCGTGCCGCGCTGCGCTCCGTGATGGACCACTGGCTGGGCCTCGGTCTGTCGGGCTTCCGCGTGGACATGGCCGCCTCGCTCGTGAAGGACGACCCGGGCAAGAAGGAGACGGCAGCGGTCTGGACGGAGTTGCGCCACTGGCTGGACGGCGCGCATCCGGACGCCGTGCTGCTCTCGGAGTGGGGCGACCCCGAGGTGTCCGTCCCCGCGGGGTTCCACACGGACTTCTTCCTCCAGTTCGGCGGGCCCACCGACGGACTCGCCCTGCGCTCGCTGTGGAGCAACGGCGAGGGCACGGTCAACGAGGCCTGGGATCCGCTCGACTGCTTCTTCGACGCCGAGGGCCGGGGCTCCCCGCGCCCCTTCGTGGACGCGTGGAGCAGGGCGGTGTCCGCGCTCGGCGAGGACGGATTCATCGCGCTCCCCACCGCCAATCACGACTTCTCCCGCCTCAACTGCGGCCCCCGCACGGCCGCTCAGCTCCCCGCCGTGTTCGCCTTTCAGCTGACCTGGCCGACCCTTCCGGCGATCTACTACGGCGACGAGATCGGCATGCGTTACCTGCCGGGACTGCCTGAGAAGGAGGGCAGCGTGCTGGGGCCCCGCTACAACCGCGCGGGTTCCCGCACGCCGATGCAGTGGGACGACAGCCCCAACGCCGGCTTCTCCACCGCCCCCGCCGACCGCCTCTATCTCCCCGTCGACCCGTCCCCGGACCGCCCGACGGTCGCCGCCCAACTGGCCGACGACACCTCGCTCCTGCATCTCGTACGCCGCCTCGTCGCCCTGCGCACCGGCGCCCCGGAGCTGGGGCCGGGCGGTTCGGTGGAGGTGGTGCACGCCGGGTACCCGTTCGTGTACGTGCGGGGCGACCGCTATCTCGTCGTGATCAATCCACGCCGGGAGCAGGCGAGTTGTCGCTACGACGGCGCAGTCGACGCCCGCTCTCTGGAAGTTGACGGCGTCCGTGTCGCCGACGGCGGTATCGACGCCCAGGGATTCGGCTACGGCGTCTTCGAACTCACCGGGCCGAGTGCCGGGCGCTGAGGAACGGTTCCCCTCCGCCCGTCGTGTTGGGCGCGCCCTGCCCCGGTCGACGGTCGCGGCAGGGGGGTTCAGGCGAGCCGGCCGGCTGTCCGCAGCGGGCAGCCGGTGCCGACGCGTGTGGTCAGTTCGGTCCGCAGGGTGACCAGTTCGGCGATGCGGGCGTCGATGACCTGGATCTTCTCCTCGAACAGCGCGGACAGTGATTCCGCGGTGTCCGGCGCTTCACGCAACTCCTCGCCGTGCCGGGCGATCTCGGCCAGGGAGAACCCGAGGGCCTGCGCGGTGCGGACATAGTGCAGCCAGGGCACCGCCTCGGGTGGGAAGTCGCGATATCCGTTGGCCAGGCGGCGGCCTTCGACCAGACCGACCTTTTCGTAGAAGCGGATCGTGTCTCTGGATATGCCCGCCTGCGCGGCGAGTTCACCGATGCGCATGACCCTCCGTCGGAGATCGGGGCTCTGGTTCGGGCCCGGGTACGGGCTTGACCTTGGACCGTACTCCACTGTTTAGCGTGAGGCGTCGCTGCCACCGGACCAGTAGGAGCCTCGCCGTGATCCGTCTTCCCGACCCCGGGCAACCCGCCTATCTCCGCCTCGTACGAGCCAGTGCCTGGTACGACCTCGTCGTCACGGCGGGATTCGCGACGCCGTGGACCTACACGCTGGTGCACGACGCGCTGTCGTCGTGGGGCGACGCGCTCGGCATGGGCGCTCTGCCCGAACCCGACCCGTGGCAGACCCTGTTCGCGAACCTGATGGGCTCGGTCGTGGTCGTCTGGTCGCTTCTGCGCATCGTGCGGACGCAGCCGGAACACGGGCTGTTCGACGGCATGGCGCGCACCTTGTTCGCGGCGTGGCAGGCGTACGCCTTGGCCCAGGGAGTCTCTCGTATTCTGTGGCCGTTCTTCGCCGTCGAGGTGGTGTTCGGCGTCCTCCAGCTCGCGCCGTGGTGGCGACGCCGACGCACGGACCCGGCGAACGACACCGCCGGACCGGCGAACCGGAATTCCGCCTTCGCAAAGGGAGGTTGGCGGAACTGACAGGTCCCGCCGGCCTCCGGGAATCCTCCTGAACGTCCTGGCAGAGGGCCGGGGCCGGGAACCGCCCTCGGGCCCCTACGCCGATCGACACTCGGCGAGCCGCTTCTCCAGAAATCTCCGCTCGGACGCGTTCTCCACCAGTTCGAGCGCCCGCTCGTACGCCTCGGCGGCCTCCGCGGTACGACCGCCGCGACGCAGCAGGTCCGCACGAGTGGCGGGCAGCAGGTGGTAGGCGGCCAGCTCGCCCTCCTCCTCCAGTTCGGCGACCAGGGCGAGCCCGGCGTCGGTGCCTGCGGACATGCCCACGGCGACCGCCCGGTTGAGCCGGACCACGGCGGAGGGCACGAAGCGCCGGAGTTCGCCGTAGAGGGCCGCGATGTCGGCCCAGTCGGTCTCGTCGGCCGTGGCGGCGGTGGTGTGACAGGCGGCGATCGCGGCCTGGATCTGGTACGGCCCGGGGCGCCCGCGGCGCAGGGCGGTCTCCAGGAGTGCGGCGCCCTCGTCGGCCTCCGGCCTGTCCCAGGCGCTGCGGTCCTGGTCCTCCAGGGTGACCAGGTCGCCCCCGGCGTCGACGCGCGTGCCGCGCCGGGCGTCGTGCAGCAGCAACAGTGCTAGCAGACCGAGGACTTCGGTCTCGTCGGGCATCAGGCCGGCCAGGACGCGGGCGAGGCGGATCGCCTCGGCGCAGAGGTTCGTGCGCACCAGATCGGCCCCGGCCGTGGCGGCGTACCCCTCGTTGAAGAGCAGATAGAGCACGCCGAGTACGCCCGTGGTGCGTTCGGGCAGCAGGTGCGCGGGCGGTACGCGGTACGGGATGCCCGCGTTGCGGATCTTCCGTTTGGCGCGCACCAGCCGCTGCGCCATCGTCGCCTCGGGGACGAGGAAGGCGCGCGCGATCTCGGGCGTGGTCAGTCCGGCCAGGGTGCGCAGGGTGAGCGCCACCCGGGCCTCGATGGGAAGCGCCGGGTGGCAGCAGGTGAAGATCAGCCGCAGCCGGTCGTCCCCGACTCCGCCGTCCTCGTCGAATTCCGGGTCGTACGGACCCTCGTCGCGCGTCGGCACCGCCACCTCCCGCAGCTTCCGCGCCCCGACGGCCTCACGGCGCAGCACGTCCAGGGCGCGGTGGCGCGCGGTCGTGGTCAGCCAGGCGCCGGGGCGGCGCGGCACTCCGTCGCGCCGCCACCGGTCGAGGGCCTGGGCGAAGGCGTCCTGCGCGCATTCCTCGGCGAGGTCCCAGTCGCCGGTCACCCTGATGAGGGTGGCGACGACCTGGCCCCACTCCTCGCGGAACGCGGCCGCGACCGCCTCCTCGACGTCGTCGTTCACTCCCAGACCGGCCGCACCTCCACCGAACCGCCGCTCAGCGCCGCCGGATGCCGGGACGCGAGGGCGATGGCCTCGTCGAGGTCGGCGACCTCGACGATGTCGATACCCGCGACGTACTCCTTCGATTCGACGAACGGGCCGTCGCTGAGCAGGACTTCGTCGCCCTGGACCCGGACGGTGGTGGCGTCGGTGGGGGGCCGCAGCCGGGCGCCGCCCCTCACGATGTCGCGGTCGCGCACCTCTTGGACGTACGAGGTGAACCGGGCGTCGTCGGAGATCTCCGCGGGACCGCGTTCCTCGCCGCCGACGGGTGTGCAGATGAACAGGACGTACTTCATGACGGGACCTTCTCGGCTCCCGGAATGCCGGCGACGACCGGCACCGACGTGTGCTGGTGGACGATCTGCCAGCGGTCGCCGGCCGCGCGGTAGCCCGTGGTGACGCGTGCGGTGGTGTCCAGCACTCCGCCGTCGACGAGCGTGCCGCGCGTACGCACCAGGGCGTGGCTGAAGGCGACGCTCTCGTCGACGCGCAGGCGGAAGTCGAGCACCTCACGGTCGACGGGTCCGGCGAGCGTCGAGAACCACAGTTCCTCCGCCTTGCGCAGGGCGTCGACACCGCTCTGCTCCAGGCCGCTCACGGGGTGGAACACCTCGACGTCCGGGGCGTAGCAGGCCATCGCCCGGTCGATGTCACGCTCGCGGGCGGCCTCGGTGAGCTCCGCGTCGAGGCGGCGGATCTCCGGCTCGGCGTCCTCCTCGTCCCAGAACGCGCGGACCTCCATGGCGCCGATGGCCGCGACCGGGTGTTTCGCCGCGGCCCGGATCGCCTCCTCCATGTCGGCGCAGTCGAGGATGTCGAAACCGGCGACGTACTCCTTCGTCTCGGCGAAGGGGCCGTCGGTGCGCAGCACCTCGCCGTCCCGCACCCGGACGGTGACCGCGTCGGCGGGCAGCCGGAGCCGGTGACCGTGCAGCCGTACGCCGCGCTCGGCGCCCAGCTCCTCGACCCAGGGTTCGACGGGCGCCATCCCGGAGGCGTCGGCGGTGTCGTCGCCGCAGACCAGCAGCATGTACTTCATGGTTCCTCCCGGTGCTCATGAGCTTCCTACACCCCACCGACGAACGGCGGAACGGCGAATCGACACGCGGCGGTGATCTCTTTCGCCCGTGGGCGCCCCGGGGCACGCGCGGCCCGTGCGGGCGCCTGCGCGCCCGCGCGCCGTCAGCGGCGGGAGGCTCCCGGCCGCACGGGAAGGGCCCGAACGCTGTTGCCCACGAAACTGGCGTGCCGGGTGAGCTCCGCCTCGGGCAGGGCAAGGTCGAGGTCGGGGAAGCGGGTGAACAGCCGCTCCAGGGCGATGGTGGCCTCCATCCGGGCGAGCGGGGCCCCGAGGCAGTAGTGGGCACCGTGCCCGAGGGAGAGGTGCCGGACGGCACCGGGCCGCCCGGGGCGGGTGATGTCGAAGCGGTCGGCGTCCGGTCCGTGAGCGGCCCGGTCGCGGCCCGCGGCCGAGTAGCCGGCGAGGACCGGGGTGCCCTGGGGAATGACGCTCCCGTCGACGGTCAGGTCCCGCACCGGGTAGCGGAACGGGAAGTAGCTGACGGGCGCGTCCCAGCGCAGGGTCTCCTCGACGACGTCCGCCCAGCTCGACTCGCCCTTGAGGACGGACTCCAACTGGTCCCGGTGCCCGCACAGCGCCCGTACGGCGTTGGTGATCAGGTTCAGTGTGGTCTCGTGCCCGGCGATGATCATGAGCACCAGGGTGCCGATGAGTTCCTGCTGGCTGAGCCGGTCGCCCTCCTCGTCCCGGGCGGCGATCAGGGCGCTGGTGAGGTCGTCGCCGGGGTTCTCCGCGCGCGCGGTCGCGACGGCGACCAGCACGGCCACCAGTTCGCGGTTCGCCGCGACGACCTGCTCCGGACCGATGTCGGTGGCGACGACCTGGTTCGACAGATGGTGGAGCCGGTCGAGGTACTCGGCCTCGACGCCGAGGAGTTCGCCGATGACGCTCATCGGCAGGGGAAGCGCGAAGTGCCGCCGCAGATCGGCCACTCCCCCGCTCTCCTGTGCCGCCGCGTGCAGGCCGTCGAGCAGTCCGGACGTCAACTCCTCGATGCGGGGGCGTAGTTGCTCCACACGTCGCGCGGTGAACGCCTTGCTGACGAGGGAGCGCAGCCGCCGGTGGTCGTCACCGTCGGCGGTCGTCATCCCCTGCACGGTGGCGAAGGTCAGCAGTGGCCAGCCCTCGGCTATCCGTCCCTCGCGCAGGGCCGTGAAGTGCCGGGCCCCCTTGGCGACATCCGGGTGGGCGAGGAACTCCTTCAACGCGTCGTGCCCGAGCACCGCCACGCCTTCCACCGCACCGGGCAGCTCCACCGCAGCGACGGCGCCCCGCGCGAGCAACCGCTCGTTGTCGGCGTGCGGGCAGCCGCCCGCGGGGTCCATGCGGTGCGGAGTGACGGGAGAGGTGTCCACCGGGTTCTCCTTGCTACGGGCCGAGTTGGCGGTCGTACGACACCGTCGGGCGCCGTACGACGATCGATTCTGCCTGCTCAGAACAGCGTGCGCAGCAGCTCGGCGAAGCCCTTCGGGTGGGTCAGGTTGCCGTTGTGGCCGCCCGGGAAGTGGATCGGTGCGACACCGAGTCCGGCGGCCAGTTCCTCGGCGCAGCGGTAGTCGAACATCTGGCGCGGCGTGGTGCGTCCTGCCGCCGGCACGACGCGGACCGGCCCGCGCTTGAGCGCACCGATCTCGTCCGGTCCGAGTTCGGCCCGGCTCATCGTCAGTGCGTCGTGCGCGACGAAGAACGTGAAGTTCGCCTCGCGGGAGGCGTCCAACGGGGCCATTCCGGCGCCGGGTTCGACTTCCTGGCGGCTCGGGTCGATGCCGAGGATCTCGGCGATCCTGCGTACACCGGCGATCCATCCTTCGTGACGGAAGACCTCGCGCATCTCGTCCAGCTCCCGCCAGGCGCGGAGTTTCTCGGCCTCGGGCAGCATGCCGGGGATGGCGGGCTCGTGTGCGACCAGGACGCTCAGCCGCTCGGGATGGCGCCGGGCGAGGCGGAGTCCGATGACGGCACCCATGCTGCAACCGAGCATGAGCGCGGGCTCGTCGGTGAGGTGGGCCAGCAGCCGGTGCACGTCGTCCACGTGCTCGTCGAGGGTGGCACCGCGGGCCGGATCGTCGAGGACGCTGCGGGACAGGCCTCGCCGGTCGTACGTCACGACGGTGTACGCGTCGACGAGGTGGTCGACCATCGCGTCACTGCGGTTGGCGTCCCCCTCTCCGCTCTGCGAGACGAGCAACAGGGGTCCCGTGCCGCGCACTTCGTAGTGGAGGGTGGCGCCGGGGACGGGCAGGGCGCCGGTACGGGTGACATGCATGGCGGGCTCCTCACGTGGATGAACGCGGACGCCCTTCGGCGCCCCTCCCTCATCGAACGTACTCCATCATTCTTGATGCATCAAGAGTGATGCATTATTTCTGATGCATCTTCCTTGATATGATCTGCGGTCATGAACGGAGCGGAACTCTTCCTTCTGGGCCGGACCCTGATGAAGATCGGCGAGGAGGCCATCCCCACCGAGGGGGTCGGCCCTCGGTCCACGAGCACCCGGTCCATGCTGATCGTGATGCTCGACGTGTACGCCCACACCGACACGACGGTCGGCGAGGTCGCCCTGCGGACCGGCCTGCCGCAGAGCGCCGTGTCCGCGTGCGTCGCACGCCTCAGGGAAGCGGGCTCGATCCTCACCGCGACCGACCCCGCCGACCGCCGCCGCTCCCTGATCCGGCGCAACCCTGAGATCACCGGCCGCCGGGCCGAGGTCGCGGCGAGCCCGATCGACAACGCGCTGGGCGCCGCCCTCGACACCGAGGACAGCTCGACGATCGCCGAGACGGTCGCTCTGCTGGAACAGCTCGCCGAACGGCTGTCGCCGGACGTCCTCGGGCGCCTGCGCTGACGCCGGAGCGTCAGCTGCCGGAATGGACGAGGCCGAGAACGCGTTGAGGTACTGAGGCTGCGGATCCCGCGGCGACCGGAGCGCGGCCGACTTCCCTGGCCGCAACTGGGGCCACACCGGGGCCGGATGGTCCGGACAGTGTCCGGCCGACCGTTACCGCCGGACGCAAGGGTCCGCCTTCCGAAAGCCCCCTCGCGGGCCGCTGAGAGGCGGATCACAGCCGAACGGGCCCCTCCAGTGGTACAGTCGCACCAGCACTCGTGTACGCCGATTGTTCCAGGCGCCGGTGCCAGTTCCTTCTCCCGCTGCCACGCCGTCGATTCCGACCGGCGGACCAGCTTCTCAGCACCACCTCCCGAGCACGGCCGGGGATCGCTCCCGTCGTACCCGAGGTGATGTTCCCGCCGCACCGAGGCGCGCCCCGCGCCCTCCGTTCGCGGCCTCTCCCCCCCCTTCCTTCCGCATGACCCATGCAATTCCCGTCCGTGAAAGGACATCCCATGACCACCACACTCGAACGCCCCCCTGTACAGCAGCGGCCCCAGACCCAGGTCGCCACCGGTGTCCTCGACATCGACGGCAACGGGAAGGGGTACCTGCGCTCCGCGAACTGCCTGCCCTCGCCCACCGACCTTCAGGTCTCCCCCGCGCTGATCCGCCGTCACGGCCTGCGCAAGGGCGACACCGTGCACGGTGTGCGCGGCGGACCCCGGACCCTCACCGAGGCGGAGCGGATCAACGGCCGTGCGCCCGAAGAGCTGCGCCGCCGCCCGCACTTCGCCGACCTCACCCCGCTGCACCCACGTGACCGGCTCCGGCTGGAACACCCGGCGAGCGGACTGACCGGACGCGTCGTCGACCTGGTCTCGCCGGTCGGCAAGGGCCAGCGCGGCCTCATCGTCGCCCCGCCCAAGACCGGCAAGACGGTACTACTCCAGCAGATCGCCGCCGCCGTGGCCGGCAACCACCCCGAATGCCACCTGATGGTGGTGCTGCTCGACGAGCGGCCCGAGGAGGTCACCGACATGCGGCGCTCCGTACGCGGCGAGGTCTTCGCCTCCACCTTCGACCAGTCGCCCAAGCAGCACATCGCGCTCGCCGAGCTCGTCATCGAGCGGGCCAAGCGGCTCGTCGAGGCGGGCCAGGACGTCGTGATCCTGCTCGACTCCCTCACCCGGCTGTGCCGTGCGCACAACAACGCGGCCGCCGCCGGTGGGCGCACCCTCAGCGGCGGTGTCGACGCCGCCGCGCTGCAGGGCCCCAAGCGCATCTTCGGAGCGGCGCGTCTCGCCGAGGAGGGCGGCTCGCTGACCATCCTCGCCACCGCCCTCGTGGAGACCGGCTCCCGCGCCGACGACTTCTTCTTCGAGGAGCTCAAGGGCACCGGCAACATGGAGCTCCGGCTCGACCGGACCCTGGCCGCCCGACGGGTCTTCCCCGCGGTCGACATCACTCCCTCCGGCACCCGACGCGAGGAACTCCTGCTGCCCGCACCCGAGTTGGCGGCCGCCCGAGGGATTCGGCGCGCCCTGGGCACGCGGGACGGGCAGGCCGGCCTGGAAACGCTCCTGGAACGGCTGCGCGCCACCCCCGACAACGCCGCCTTCCTGCGCCAGGTTCACCCCACCCTGCCCTCCTGACCCCCGCGCCTGTGGCATCCGGGTGCTCGACGTCGCCACTCGGCCCGGGCAGCCCGGCGTGTCGCGAGTCCGTTCCTACGTTTGCGGTATGACCATCGGATTCTCGCTCCGGGCCGCCGTTTCTCGCTCCTCCGTCACGCGCGCCGCCCTCTCCTGCTCAGCCGTCTGCGTGGTCGGTGTGCTGGCCGCCGCGACGAGCCCCGCCGCCGCACTCGCCGGTGCGGGCCCCGGGGCGCCCCGGCCCGCCGCGTCGCAGTCCTCGGCGCTCTACCGGACCGGGACGCAGGTACGCCCCCAAACCGGGGCGCCCGCGGTCCCCGGGGACATCTCCGCACTGTCGTGGCTGGTGGCCGACGCCCGCACCGGCGACGTGCTCGCCGCGCACAACGCCCACCGCAGGCTGCCGCCCGCCAGCACCCTCAAGACCCTGTTCGCCCTCACCGTCCTCCCGTCGCTGCCCGGCACCATCCGGCACACCGTCAAGGAGGAGGAGCTGGAAGGCATCGGCGCGGGCAGCAGCCTGGTCGGCGTGGCCGAGAATCACACCTACAGCGTGGCGGACCTGTGGCGCGGGGTCTTCCTCAACTCCGGCAACGACGCCGTGCACGTACTCGCCGCGATGAACGGCGGCTGGGCGGCCACCACCGCCCAGATGCAGGCCAAGGCCCGCTCGCTCGGCGCCCGCGACACCCACGTCGTCTCGCCCGACGGGTACGACACGCCCGGGCAGGTCTCGTCGGCGTACGACCTGGCGGTCTTCGGGCGGGCCGGGCTGCGCAACGCCGACTTCGCGCGGTACTGCGCCACCGCCGAATCGATGTTCCCCGGCGACGGCGGGTCCTCGTACGGCATCCAGAACACCAACCGGCTGCTGACCGGCGCGAACGGGGTGGCGCCCTACCCGGGTCTGATCGGCGTCAAGAACGGCTACACCACCAACGCCGGCAACACCCTGGTCGCCGCCGCGCGCCGCGACGGGCGCACCCTCGTCGTCACGGTGATGAACCCTCAGGCGGGCGGCGGGTTCGCCGTGTACGAGGAGGCGCGCTCGCTGCTCGACTGGGGCTTCGAGGCGGCCGGCCGTGTCGAGCCCGTGGGGACACTGCTCGACACACGTGCCGTGCCCGCGGCCGGTCCCGCCGCCCCGTCCACCCCGGCCGGTCCGTCCACCCCGGCCGGTTCCGCCGCCCGGCCCGGTGCCACCGCACGGCGCGAGGCCACCGCACGGCCCGTGGCCGCCGCGCTCCCGGACGACGAGGGGTTCGACTGGTCCGCCGCGGCCGGAATCGCGGGCGCCGCCGGTCTGGGTGCCGCGAGCGTCGCTCTGGCCCTGCGGATCAAGGCGGCCCGGCCCCCGCGCGGCTGACCGGCGGGCAGCCACGACAGCAGCCCGAGCGTGACCCACGTATAGGTGTTGCTGCCGAGGAACCCGTCGAGGCCCGACGCGTCGTCGAACCACAGCCACACCACGCTGCTGCACAGCACCGCGTACAGAGCCGCCGCGACCCGCGGCCGGCGCCTGTGCAGCAGCACGGCGAAGGACGGCAGCAGCCACACCAAGTGGTGCACCCAGGTGATCGGGCTGACGAGACAGGCGGCGAGGCCGGTGAGGGCGAACGCCGCCGTCCAGTCCTCGTCGGCCAGAGCCCGCGAGACCCGCCGGGCCCACACGCACAGGACCAGCAGGGAAGCCGTCGCCCACAGGGCCCGGCTCGGGTCCTCAGGGGCCGTGAGCCGGGCCAGGACGCCCTGCAACGACTGGTTGGAGACGTAGGCCAGGCGCCCGACACGGGCCGTGTCCCACAGCGCGTCGGTCCAGTAGAAGCGCGACGCGCCCGGTGCCGCCCAGGCCGCCAGCGCGGTGGCCAGGGCGGCGACGCCCGTCGCGACACCGGCGGCACGCCGACGGCGGCCGAGCAGGAGCAGCACGATGAAGAGCGCCGGCGTGAGTTTGATCGCCGCGGCGAGGCCGATCCCGACGCCCGCCCAGCGGCCGCGCCCGCCCGCCAGCAGCCAGGCGTCGCTCAGCACGAGCGCGAGCAGCACCAGGTTGACCTGACCGAAGCTGAAGGTGTCGCGGACCGGTTCGAACAGGGCCAGCAGACAGGCCGTCAGGGCGAAGCCGAACCAGCCGTAGCGGCGCAGAGCGGGTCCGACCAGGATCGCCACCACGGAGGCCAGCGCGGCGAGGTTGAGCAGCAGGGCGACGACGATCACCGTGGGCAGCCCGACCAGGGCCATCGGCAGCATGCCGAGGGCCGCGAACGGCGGATAGGTGAAGCCGTACGTCGTTCCCGGCACCCGGTAGTCGTAGATCCGGCCGCCGTGGTGGACCCAGGTGTCGACCGTCCCGTAGTACACGCGCAGGTCGAACCAGTCGCGCAGCAGCGGCACGGTGGCCGTGAACACGCCGACGCCGACGGCCAGTCCGAGGACGAGGGCGAGGCGCCGGCGATCGGTGCCCAGCACCGCCGCCATGCCCCCGCGCCCCCTCGGCCCGCCCGGCACCTCGCCGCCCGGACCCCGTACGCCGCCCGGCACGTCGCCGCCCGGACCCCGCACGCCGCCCGACACGTCGCCGCTCGGACCCCGTACACCGCTCGAACCTCGTACACCGCCCGGCATCTTCACTCCCGTCGTCCCCCCCTCGACCCGCTCGGACCCGTCCCGGACCTCGGGTCTTCTGTCATGCCGTGCGCTCCAGTACCGGTGCGTCCGGCTGCGCCGCCTGGTGGGCCTGCCAGAGCACGACCAGGGCGAGCACTCCCCCGGAGACGGCGAGGACCACCTGTTCCACGTCCGCCGGTGCCCCGCTCGGCAGCACCGCGAGCGCGAGCACCGCGCTGACGGCGGCGACGCGGCCCCGCATCGAACCGGTGGGGGCCGCCGCCGCTATGAGGAACAGGCCCCACAGGGCGTACCAAGGCCGGATGGCGGGCCCGAACACCGCCACCGTGGCCAGGCTCAGGCCGAGCGCGTAGACCGGGTGCGGCCGCAGCCGGAGCCAGATGAACAGCAGCAGGCACACGGTCGCCACGAGTCCGGCCACGTGCCAGGCGGGCATGGCGAGCGGAGCGAGGCCACTGCCGAGCTTCTGGAGCACGGCGCCGGTGGCGCGGCCGAGCACGCTGGTGGGTGACCAGTTGTGCGGCGAGACCGGCGTCTTCAGGGCGGCTATCCAGCCGTATCCCGTACCGGCCACCGCCGTCGCGGCGACCGTCGTGGCGGCGGCGACCACCAGGGTCGTCACCGTGGCCCGTACCGTCCCCCGGCGCCCTCTTCCGCGCCCGCGCCCGCGCAGGGCGACGACCGCCAGCAGGCCGAGCGCGGCGGGCGCCTTGACCAGCGCCGCGAGGGTGATCAGCACGACGCCGAGAAGGTGCCGGCGGCCGCGCGCGGCCACCAGGCCGACACCGAGCAGACCGAGCATGATGGCGTCGTTGTGCGCACCGGCCACCAGGTGCAGCAGGACGAGGGGGTTGAGCGCGCCGAGCCACAGCGCGGCGGCCGGATCGGCGCCGCTGTGCCGGGCGAGGCGGGGCAGGGCCGCCGCCATCAGGGCGACGCCGAGCAGAGCCACCAGGCGCATGCCGAGCAGTCCGGCCGGTATCTCCCCGCGGGTCAGCGCCGACAGGGCGGACGCGACGGCGAGGAAGACCGGGCCGTACGGCGTCGTCGTCCGCTGCCAGACGGGCGCCACCTCGTCGGCGAGCGGGCCGCCGAGCCGCGCGGGTCCGTACGCGTACACGTCGATGTGGGCGTCGACCATGGCGCCCTGCGCGAGGTAGCTGTAGACGTCCCGGCTGAACAGCGGTGGCGCGAGCAGCAGCGGCGCCGCCCAAACGGCCAGAACGAGCAACAGGGAGCGCGGAGTGGGCGGTTCGGGCCCGCGTACGACGGTGCCGAGCAGCGCCCAGGCGGCGATCAGCAGAACGACGCCGAAGTACACCCCGACCAGGCCGAGTACGGCACGCCCCGACTCGGGGGCGAGGAATTCGCGCGCGGGCAGGGCCCCCGCGGTCTCGCCGCCCAGCGCGAGAAAGGCGGTTCCGGCCAGGCCCAGAGCCTGGCAGCGGCGGAGGTCGACGGGGAAAGCCACGGCCAACACGCCGCAAGCGTGTCAACGCCGGGTGGCCGGAAGGCGACGTGGCGCTCTCCTGGCGGGGTCAGGCGTATGACCTCCGCGTGGTGGCGCCAACGCCGTGCGGATGGCGCACTGGGCGCTGGGTCTGGGACCGTTGGCACACGGTCGGTGCGGGGCGCGCAGTCGGCGCGGGACCCACCATGCGTGCGGGACGCACCACCCGTGCCGACCCCACCATCCGTGCCGGACCCACCATGCGTGCGGGACGCACCACCCGTGCCGACCCCACCATCCGTGCCGGACCCACCATGCGTGCGGGACGCACCATCCCTGCCGGACGCACTATCTGGGCGGGACCCACCATCCGTGCGGGACTCGCAGTCCGTGTCGGACGGCGGTCGGGCGTGGGACGGCACTTGGCGCGTCGGTGAGCGTCGCGTTTTCCGCGGGGCTCCGGTCGGCGCGAGACGACGATCGGCGGGCGCCCCGGACCTGCGGGCCACGCGGCCGGCGGGCGGGCGGCCAGGCCTGCGGGATGACGACAGTCGGCGCGCGCCCCCGACCTGCGGGTCGGCAGTCGGTGGGCGGGCCAGGCCTGCGGATGACGACGATCGGCGGGCGCCCCGGACCAGCGGGTCACGCGGCCGGCGGGCGGGCGCCCCGGACCTGCGGGCACGCAGGCAGCGGGTGGGCCAAGCCTGCGGGCACTTGGGCAGCGGGTGAGCCAGGTGGGGCTAGAACACTGACACCCCGGTCAGGGTGGTGAAGCGGTCCAGGGCTGCCACGCCCGCCACCGAGTTGCCCCGCTCGTCGAGACCCGGGCTCCAGACGCACAACGTGCAGCGGCCCGGCACCACGGCGATGATGCCGCCGCCCACCCCGCTCTTGCCCGGAAGCCCCACCCGGTAGGCGAAGTCGCCCGCGGCGTCGTACGTACCGCACGTCAGCATGATGGCGTTGACCTGTTTGGCCTGGCTCTGGGTGAGCAGCCGGCCGCCGTCGGCGCGGATGCCGTGCCGGGCCAGGAACCCGGTGGCGAGGGCGAGGTCGGCGCAGGACGCCGCGATCGAGCACTGCCGGAAGTACTGTTCGAGCAGGACCGGCACCGGGTTGTCGATGTTGCCGTAGGACGCCATGAAGTGGCCGAGCGCCGCGTTGCGGTCGCCGTTCGCGGCCTCGGAGGCGGCGATGTCCTTGTCGAAGGACAGTTCCGGGTTGCCGCTCTCGGCCCGCAGGAACTCCAGCAGGGTGCCGGCCGCGTCCCCGGTCCGGGTCTGCAGCCGGTCGGTGACGACGAGGGCTCCGGCGTTGATGAACGGGTTGCGCGGGATGCCGTTCTCGTATTCCAGCTGGACCAGGGAGTTGAACGGGTTGCCGGAGGGCTCGCGCCCTACGTGCTCCCACAGCGCGTCGCCCTCGCGGGCCAGGTCCAGGGCGAGCGTGAAGACCTTGGTGATGGACTGCGTGGAGAACGGCTTCCGCCAGTCCCCCACTCCGTACACCGTGCCGTCGAGCTCCGCGACGGCCATGCCGAAGCGGCGCGGGTCGCAGGCGGCCAGCGCCGGGATGTAGTCGGCGGGCCGCCCCCGTCCCGGCGTCTGCGCGATCTCGGTGGCGATGCGCTCCAGGACCGGCTGGAAGGTCAGGGAGGAGGGATACGACGAATACGCGGGCATGATCGCCATTGTGCCGCCCGCCCGGTCCCGCCGCTCAACGCTCGGGCGGTCCCGGGCGTACGCGCGACGGCCTCGGACCGCGGAGGCCCGGCGAGCCGCCGCTCGGGCCGCAACAGGGCTCTCTTCAGCGCGAGTTCGGCACCCCGCAGAGGGGCACGTGGATTTCCGCGGGCGTCAGGCGTACGCCGGTCGGGCGAGCGGGTCGAGGGCGCGGACGGGGCGGATGCCGCCGACCACCGCGCCACCGCCGAGGAGGGGCGCGCCCGCGAACTCGGCGAGGGCGGCCGGGTCGACCCCGGCCCGTGCCAGGGCCGCGGCGGCCACCGGGACACGTGCCCGGTCGGCGCCGTCGGCGATCTTCACGGCGACGGCGCGGCCGTCGGGCAGCGCCGCGACCTGCACACCCTCGAAGCCGTCCTTGGCGAGCAGCCCGGGCACGGCCCTCATCAGCGCGGCGACGTCACGCCCGGACCCGGAGGCCATCTCGGCGTGCGCGCGCATCGCGTCGGCCACCCGGGCCTCAGGGGTGCCCGGCGCGGCGCCCGCGATCCGGACGGCGGCGCGCGCGAGGCCGTGCAGCGAGACGGAGAACAGGGGCGCGCCGCAGCCGTCGACGGTGACCTGGGCGACGGCCTGTCCGGTGAGGTCCTCGACGGCCTGGGCGATCGTCAGCTGGAGCGGGTGGGCCGGGTCGAGGTAGTCGTCGAGCGACCAGTCGTTGAGGTGGGCGGTGTACAGCATGGCCGCGTGCTTGCCCGAGCAGTTCTGGGCGAGCCGGGAGGGCAGTCGGCCCTCGCGTACCCAGGTCTCCCGGACGACCGGGTCGAAGGGCAGGTCGGGGATGTTGCGCAGCCGCTCCTCGGGCAGCCCGGCGGATTCCAGGATGCGCCGGGTGCCGGCGAGATGCCGCTCCTCGCCGGAGTGGCTGGCCGCGGCGAGCGCGAGCAGTTCGCCGTCCAGCGGGAGGCCGGCGCGCAGCATCGCCACGGCCTGCACGGGCTTGAGCGCCGAGCGCGGGTAGAAGGCGGCCTCGATGTCGCCGATCTGGAGCTCCACGCTCCCGTCGGCGGCGAGCACGACGACGGAACCGTAGTGGATGCCCTCGATCACGCCGCCGCGCACCAGGTGGGCGACGGGGGCGTGCAGGGGTTCGCGGATCACGGGGGCCTCGACGGCGAGCGGACCGCCGTACGTCATGGTCGGGTTCACGCGTCGGCCCCGACCCGTATCCGGGCGTGCGGGCGGCACGTGCTGTACCGGCCCGCGGCCGGCGCGAAGGCGCTGGGCGCACGGCGCGGCCCGGCCGACCGGGGGGAGCCGACGGGCGCGGACGCCCGGAACGCCGCCCGGATGTCCTGCGCGGACGTCCGGGAGGTCACCGGGTGGTCAGCCGCGGACGTACGGGACGCCGCTGGAATGTCGTGTCGCGGGGAGTGCGCGCTCATGCCTCGGGGCCGCCTTTCGTGAGGGTGTCCGTGCGCTCGGGGCGCACGATGGAGGTGAGTGCGGTGTCCACACGGTCGAGGTGGTGGGCCATGGCCTCGGTGGCGTCGTGTTCGCTGCCGTCGACCAGTGCTTCGACGATCGCCCGGTGTTCCCGGTTCGACTGTTCGCGACGGCCGCCGAGGTTGTTCAGGAAGGCCGACTGACGTGCCAGCGCGTCGCGGATCTCCTCGATGACACGGCGGAAGACCGGGTTCTGGGAGGCCTCGGCGATGGCGATGTGGAAGATCGTGTCCATGGCGACCCAGGCCGTGGTGTCGGTCTCCCGCTCCATACGGTCGAGCAGATGGGCGAGGTGGTCGAGGTTCTCCACGGTGCGGCGCAGGGCCGCGTAGCCCGCGACGGGGATCTCGACATGGCGCCGCACTTCGAGCAGGTCGCCGGCCGCGTAGTCGCCGAAGGTGGGGTCTTGGACCGCGTCGGCGACCACGAAGGTGCCCTTGCCGGTACGGGACACGGTCAGGCCCATCACCTGGAGGGCCCGCAGTGCCTCGCGCAGCACGGGGCGGCTGACCTCGAGACGGCGGCAGAGCTCCGCCTCGGAGGGGAGCTTGTCGCCGACGGCGTGGTCGCCGCGCTCGATGGCGTCACGGAGGTGGGTGAGCACCGCTTCCATGGCACTGACACGCCGCGGCATCGCCCCACCTGTCTGGCTGTCTGACAGGTTCACGGACGCGATACTCCGGGTGGCCTGCGGGGATGTCAAGCAGAGCACGGAAAGCGCACAGGGGGCGCGAAGGCCGGAATTCGGCTTCGCGCCCCCTGGGAGCGGCTGGTTCGTGTCCTCGGGGGCCTGCTCGCGCCGGCGCCCGCGGGCGGTCTCAGCTGTCGAGAACTCCCGCGCCGAGCAGCCCGAACAGTGCCACGCCGATCACGATCCGGTAGATCACGAAGGCGTTGAAGGAGTGCTTGGCGACGAACTTCAGCAGCCAGGCGATCGAGCCGTAGGCGACCACGAACGACACCAGGGTGCCGGCGAGCAGTGGGGCGGCGCCCACACCGGTGCCGAGGGCGTCCTTGAGCTCGTACAGGCCGGCGCCGGTCAGGGCCGGGATGCCGAGGAAGAAGGAGAGCCGGGTGGCGGCGACCCGGTCCAGGTCGAGGATGAGGCCCGTCGACATGGTGGCGCCGGAGCGCGAGAAGCCGGGGAAGAGCAGGGCGAGGATCTGGGAGCTGCCGACCAGCATCGCGTCCTTGAACGAGGTGTCGTCCTCACCGCGCTTGTGGCGGCCCATCTGGTCGGCCGCCCACATCACGCCACTGCCCGCGATCAGCGAGCCCGCGACCACCCACAGGGAGGCCAGCGGACCCTCGATGAGCGGCTTGGCCGCGAGGCCCACGACCACGATCGGGATCGTCGCGTAGATGACCCACCAGCCGAACTTGTAGTCGTGGCTGTGCCGCTCGTCCTTGTCGCGCAGCCCGCGCCCCCAGGCGGAGACGATCCGCACGATGTCCTTGAAGAAGTACACGAGCACGGCGGCGATCGCGCCGACCTGGATGACCGCGGAGAAGCCGACGACGGCGTTGTCGTCGACGGGGATCCCCATCAGCCCCTCGGTGATCTTGAGGTGGCCGGTCGAGGAGACGGGGAGGAACTCGGTCACCCCCTCGACGGCTCCGAGGACGACGGCCTGACCGACGTTGATGACGCTCATGGGATCCAGTTCTGAGGAGTTGGTCGACAGTGCTGTAGACGGTGCAGGAGACAGTGTCGCCTATGCGCGGCGGCGCCCGGCACCTACGTCCACAAAGCGTGCGCGAACGAGACCCCGGCGAACGCCGCGCCGAGGCCCGCCGTCACGCTCACGATCACGTTGGCGGCAGCGTAGAACCCCGCACCGGCCTCGGACAGCCGCAGGGTCTCGTACGAGAACGTCGAGTACGTGGTCAGCGCACCGCACAGACCGGTCCCGATCAGCAGTTGCAGGTGTTCGGAGACCTGACCGGCCGAGGCGGCGCCGGTGAGCAGGCCCAGGACCAGGCACCCTGTCACGTTGACGACGAGGGTGCCCCAGGGGAAGACCGTATCGTGCCTCAGCTGCACCGCCCGGTCGGTCAGATAACGCAGGGGCGCGCCGACCGCGGCACCGAGGATCACCAGCAGCCAATTCACGACGACTTCTCACTTTTCCCGGGCGTTCCGCCACCGCCGGCGCCGGATGTGTCCTCAGGTGTGCCGTCCCGCCCGACGTAGCGGATGACCTCGCATTCGTCGAGGATCACCAGCCCCTCGGTGACGAGTTCATCGATCTGCGGCAGGAAGGCCCGTACGCGCTCCTCGGTGTCCACCACGATCACCGCCACCGGAAGGTCCTCGCTCAGCGAGAGCAGCCGCGAGGTGTGGATGAGGGAGGACGCGCCGAACCCCTCGATGCCCCGGAAGACGCTGGCGCCCGCGAGGCCCGCGGCATGGGCGCGGTGCACGATCTCCGCGTAGAGCGGCTTGCGGTGCCAGGTGTCGTTCTCGCCGATGAAGATCGTCACCCGCAGGGCGCTGCCCGTCAGCCTCGTCATCGCCGCCTCCGTGCCAGGGCCCGGCGGGCCGCCGTCGTCCCGAGCCACACCGCCGCGAGGGCCGCGCACAGGGTCGCGGCGAGGTAGCCGAGCCCAGTGCCCGGGTGGCCCGCGCCGACCAGTGTCCGGATGTCGACGGCGTACGTCGAGAAGGTGGTGAAGCCGCCGAGGACCCCGGTGCCGAAGAAGGGCCGTACGAGGCGGTGCGCCGGCCACGCGTCGGTGATCAGCACCATGAAGACGCCGATCACGGCACAGCCCACGACATTGATCGCGAAGGTGGTCCAGGGGAAGGTGCCGGTCTGCGTGGGCCACAGCTGTCCCGCTCCGTAGCGGGCCGTGGCGCCGACGGCTCCGCCGAGGGAGACCATCGCGACGACCGGCCCCTGGCCGCGCCAGGGGGACGCCCCCCGCGCGGTCGCGCGCACGGGAGTGCCGGAGTCGTCGACGCGCTCGGGATGCGGGACTGTCATATACCTGGGCTCCTACTCGCCGGGCCGGTGCGGGCGCACGGCATCGCAAGCAGGGACCGTTGGCGGCATCCGTGCCGCGGTTCGGGTACGGCGGGCCCCACCGCCGCGCCACGACGCAAGATCGCGGCCGGTCAACAGGGTAACGCCGGAGGTGCGGGCCGCGCATACGCGGACCGAGCCGTGACAGGCCTCGCGCGGCGGCTCAGCCGGGGGCGGCGGGCAGATCGCAGACGGCGAGGCCGCGCTCCCAGAGACTTCCGAGGATCAGCCGGCCGTCGGCCTCGCAGACGCTGGTGACCATGCGGAATCGCGCACGGCGGCCCTCCAGATGGTGCAGGACACGGCCTGCGTCGTCGACCGCGAGGGCGCCCATGGTGCCCGGCGGGCGGAAGGGGGCGCGCACGGCGATGCGGGCCGCGGCGCGCCGGACGGCCGGGCCGCGCCGGTGCAGGAGTTCCAGGGCGCCGACACGGGGTCCCGCCAGCGCCACCCAGATCGGACCGCCCGGGGCGCGCCAGAGGTTGTCCGGCTGGCCGGGGAGGTCGTCGAGGAAGGTCTCGGCACGGCCCGCCGACGGCCCGGTGAGCCAGTAGCGGGTGAGGCACGACCTACCGGTCTCCGCTAGGACGAGGAACGACTCGTCGGCCGAGGGGGCGAGACCGTTGGCGAACTGGAGCCCTTCCAGGAGCACTTCGGGTTCCGTCTCTCCCGGTGCGAGGCGCAGCAGGCGACCGGTACCGGTGTGCTCGACGAGATCGCCGATCCAGTGCTCAAGGGGGTAACTGCGGCTGGAGACGGTGAAGTACACGGTGCCGTCCGCGAGGGCGACGACGTTGCTGCAGAAGCGCAGGGGCGCACCGGCGACCCGGTCGGCGAGGACGCGGACGACTCCGTCGTCGAGCCCGATCCGCAGCAGCCCGCGCTCGGCGTCGCACACCAACAGGGCGTTGTCCGGGAGGAGTTCGAGGCCGAGCGGTCTGCCGCCCGTCTCGGCGACGACCCGGACGCCGGTGCGGGCGGGATCGCCGAGCCCGTCGACGCGGACGATGCGGCCGTCCTCCAGACCGGTCAGCACCCCGCCCCGGGGGTCGGCCACCACGTCCTCGGGGCCGCGGCCGCCGAGCTCCACCAGGCGCCGGGGAAGGAGCGCGTTGGGAGCCCCCGTCGTAGTGGACCGGTGTCCCACGCGCCTACCAGCCCTTCTCGAAGTAGTGGCTGACTTCGGCAATGCGGAACTCGTCGCGGCGGTAGTAGGTCCGCCGTCCGACCTTCTTGGCACGCAGCAGTCCGACTCCGGTGAGGAGGTCGAGGTGGGTGCGTGCCACGCCCCGGCTCACTCCGAGCTTGACGGCCAGGGCCTCGGGGCTGACGCCGTCCTGGAGGAGGTCGCCGCGACGCTGCGGCGGGAAGTGGACCGCGGGGTCGCGCAACCACTCCAGGATGTCCAGCCGTTGCCCATTGACGGGCCCCTTGAGCATCTCGTCCCCCTCCGTCGTGACGGTCTCCCGCTACTGTCCCGCAGCCCGGGGCGGCACGCACGGCCTTCCACGACCCTGGCCGGAGCCGAACGGCTCCGAAAGCGCACGGGGCCCGGCCGCCCCGGCGGCCGGGCCCCGGCGCGCTCAGCGGCGGTCTCGTATACAAAAAAAAGA
>NZ_JBHWVI010000055.1:0-43918 GCF_042737005.1 Streptomyces sp. NPDC060027 | reverse complement strand
GAGCGTGGGCAGCGGCAGGGTGGTCGCGGAGGCAGCGGCGGCGGCGGCGGAGGCGGGGGCGGGGGCGGAGGCGGGGGCGGGGGCGGGGGCGGCGGCTCCCGGCAGGCTCCGCCTCCGGCGAACAGCGCCATGGCGGACGCCCTGCGGCGCGCGGGCCTGACCGACCCCAAGCGGGGCCGGGGCTGACACAGGAGGCAGCGGCTCCCCGCGGCGAAAGCCGACAGAGGACGGCTGTCTTCGGTGAAACCCTCCGGGAGCGGCTCCCCGCGGCGAAAGCCGACAGAGGAGGCTCTGTTCGGTGAACCCCTGCGGAGCGGCAGTTTCGGTGAGTGCCGACTGACTTTCTTCGGTGAAACCGACGGATTGTCTCGGTGAAGCTCTGCGGAGGGGCGGCTGCCTTCGATGGCGGCCGCCCCTTCGCGTTCGCCTCAGCGCTCCGTCACCTTGCCGTCCGCCACCTCCAGGCGGCGGGTCGTGCGGACCGCGTCCAGCATGCGGCGGTCGTGGGTGACCAGCAGGAGGGTGCCCTCGTAGGTGTCCAGGGCCGATTCCAGCTGCTCGATGGCCGGGAGGTCCAGGTGGTTGGTCGGCTCGTCCAGGACCAGCAGATTGACTCCCCGGCCCTGGAGCAGGGCCAGCGCCGAGCGGGTGCGCTCTCCCGGCGAGAGGGTGGCCGCCGGGCGCAGGACGTGGTCCGCCTTCAGGCCGAACTTGGCCAGCAGCGTGCGGACTTCGGCGGGTTCCGTGTCCGGGACGGCCGCACCGAACGCGTCCAGCAGCGCCTCGGAGCCGTGGAAGAGCTTGCGGGCCTGGTCCACCTCGCCGACGACCACTCCGGAGCCCAGCGTGGCGTGGCCGGAGGACAGCGGGACCCGGCCGAGCAGCGCGCCCAGCAGGGTCGACTTGCCGGCGCCGTTCGCGCCGGTGACGGCGACCCGGTCCGCCCAGTCGATCTGGAGCGTCGCCGGACCGAAGGTGAAGTCCCCGCGCCGCACCTCCGCGTCCCGCAGGGTGGCGACCACCGCGCCCGATCGCGGGGCCGCCGCGATCTCCATGCGCAGCTCCCACTCCTTGCGCGGCTCCTCGACGACGTCCAGCCGCTCGATCATGCGCTGCGTCTGCCGGGCCTTCGAGGCCTGCTTCTCGCTGGCCTCGCTGCGGAACTTGCGGCCGATCTTGTCGTTGTCGTTGCCCGCCTTGCGCCGCGCGTTCTTGACGCCCTTGTCCATCCAGCCGCGCTGCATCTGGGCGCGGCCTTCGAGGGCGGAGCGCTTGTCGGCGTACTCCTCGAAGTCCTCGCGGGCGTGCCGGCGGGCGGTGTCGCGCTCTTCGAGATAGGCCTCGTAGCCACCGCCGTACAGCGTGATCTGCTGCTGTACCAGGTCGAGTTCGAGGACCTTGGTGACCGTACGGGTGAGGAACTCGCGGTCGTGGCTGACGACGACGGTCCCGGCCCGCAGGCCGGAGACGAAGCGCTCCAGGCGCTCCAGACCGTCCAGGTCGAGGTCGTTCGTCGGCTCGTCGAGGAGGAAGACGTCGTAGCGGGAGAGGAGGAGGGAGGCGAGTCCGGCTCGGGCGGCCTGGCCGCCGGACAGGGACGTCATCGGCTGGTCGAGACCGACGCCGAGCCCGAGGGAGTCGGCGACTTCCTCGGCGCGTTCGTCCAGGTCGGCGCCGCCGAGGTCGAGCCAGCGCTCCAGGCTGGTCGCGTACGCGTCGTCGGAGCCCGGCGCTCCGTCGACGAGCGCCTGCGTCGCCTCGTCCATCACCCGCTGGGCCTCGTCGACGCCGGTGCGGCGCGCGAGGAAGTCCCGTACGGTCTCGCCCTCCCGCCGCTCCGGCTCCTGCGGCAGGTGTCCGACGGTCGCGGTCGGCGGGGAGAGCCGCAGCTCGCCCTGTTCCGGGGCGAGGAGGCCGGCGAGCAGCCGCAGCAGCGTGGACTTGCCCGCGCCGTTGGCGCCGACGAGCCCGATCACGTCGCCGGGCGCGACGACGAGGTCGAGTCCGGCGAAGAGCGCGCGGCCGCCGTGTCCGGCGGTGAGGTTCTTGGCGACGAGAGTGGCAGTCATCAGGGAGCCGATTTTAACGGCCCGCGGGATCGCTCCGCGCCGCCGATCCCCGGGGCCCGGGACTCCCGGGGCCCACACCCACGACCTCCCGTACGCCCGGGCCCAAGGCCCCCTGGCCTCCACCTCCGGCTTCCCGGGCCCCAGGGTCCACGGCCTCTGGCCCGGCGGGCCCACTGTGCCATCTCCCGGGGGCCGCCGGACAGCGAGGCTTGAGGGCCAGCGAACAGCGAGGTCTGACGGCCACAAGGTCACAAGGTCACAAGGCCCATGATCAGTGGGCCGGCGGTCGGCGGTCAGTGGGGCATTCGTTCCACCAGCACGCTCCCGGACGTCCGTGCCACGATGAACGACTCCCCCTTCACCGCGCGGGCCTCCAGCGGAATCCGGTGCCGGCCCGTTTCCAGGATGCCGTCGAACACGTCGTGCGCGTGGGTGCGCGAGAGGCGGTCCAAGCGGTAGGCGGTCAGCTGGACCCGGCAGGTGGAGGTGACCTCGACGCCGACCTCACCCTCGGCGGCGACCAGGCGCGTGAGCCGGCGCAGCTCCCGCGGGCCGCGGTCCAGGGCGTGCTCGATCTGGGCGACGAGGAGCGGAACGATCGGGGCGAGGCCCTCGACGTGGGCGACGTCGACGCCCGCGTCGCCGAAGGACTCCCTCACGGCGGCCCGTTCCGCCTCGGGGACGGCCCGGCCGAACACCACCGCGCCGTAGGCGCGCAGTTCGTCCGCCGGAACCCCCGTGGCGTCGCGGGCGATGTCGGCGCCGATACCGATGACGCGCAGGGCCGCGGCCAGCTTCGCCAGGAGGGCGACCCGGGCGCCGATCAGCAGGACGCGGCGGCGGGGGCCCGGATCGCCGTCGAGCAGGGAGTTCAGGGCGCTGCGGTACTCGGTGCCGTGGAAGCGGAACGGCCCTATGCCGTGGTAGCCGTTGCGTTCCAGATCGGCCCGTTCTCCGGTCTGCCAGGCGAAGTCGCGCCAGACGTAGTCGTCACCCTCTCTTTCGATGAGCGCGGTGACGGCACCGCACTCGATGCCCTCGCACTCGGGGCATCCGTAGATGACGTGCCTGCCCCCGTCGAGCGGGGCGTCGGCCTCCAGGAGAAGGCCGCGCACCTGCGCGGTGAAGATCGCGGGCGGCACGTCGGAGGCGAGCGGGGACACCGCGTCGAGGTCGGACAGCTGGAACAGCAGCGGGCGGCCGTCGACGACGAAGTCGACGAAGTCCCGGTGCACTTGGTAGTCACCGTTGGCGAGGACTCCACCGGCGCGCATCGCCGGTGCCAGGCCGAAGGTGGCGTACTCGGCAGACATGCTGTGAGTATCCCCAGACGGAGAGTGATGTGAGCACGGCATGACATATTCCGCTAACGTCCCGGCATGGAGAAGCCCGGGAACGGCGATGTGATCGTGGTCGGCAGCGGAGTCGTCGGCCTGACCACGGCCGTGGTCCTGGCCGAGGCCGGCAGGCGGGTCCGGGTGTGGGCGCGGGAGCCCGCCGAGCGGACCACCTCGGCGGTTGCGGGGGCTCTGTGGTGGCCGTACCGCATCGAGCCGAAGGCGCTGGCCCGTGAGTGGGCGCTCGTGTCCCTCTCCGTGTACGAGGAGTTGGCGGCGCGGCCCGAGGAGACGGGCGTACGCCTGGTCGAGGGAGTCATGGGCGAGACGCGGCTGGACGAGCTGGGCGCGTGGGCGGCCCGTGTGCCCGGACTGCGCGCGGCGACGGCCGAGGAGTACCCGGGGACCGCTCTGCGGGCGCGGCTGCCGTTGATCGACATGCCCGTGCACCTGCGCCTGCTGCGCGAGCGCTTGCTGCGGGCGGGCGGGACGGTCGAGGAACGGACGGTGACGGACCTGGCGGAGGCGCAGGCGCCGGTCGTCGTCAACTGCGCGGGCCTCGGCGCCCGCGCCCTCGTCCCGGATCCGGCGGTACGGCCAGTGCGCGGCCAGTTGGTGATCGTCGAGAACCCCGGGATCCGCGAGTGGCTCGTCTCGACGGACCCGGCGGCCGGGACGACCACGTACGTCTTCCCACAGCCGGACCGGCTGGTCCTCGGCGGGACCACCGATGACGACGACTGGTCGCAGGTCCCCGATCCCGGCGTGGCGGCGGAGATCGTCGAGCGGTGCGCGGCGCTGCGCCCCGGGATCACCGGAGCGCGGGTGCTCGACCACCGGGTGGGGCTGCGCCCGGTGCGCGACACGGTTCGGCTGGAGCGCGAAGTCCTGCCGGACGGGCGGGTGTTGGTGCACAACTACGGCCACGGAGGTGCCGGGGTCACCGTGGCGTGGGGATGCGCGCGGGAGGCGGCCGGACTCGTCGGTCCGACCGCCTCCGTCTGAGAGATGTGTTTCCCTCCGTCATCCGGCCCGTGGGCCGTCGTCCAGGTGGCTCAGTGGCTCTCCCCCGGGACGCGGAGGGCGGCGCGCGGATCGCGTACGCCGTCGAGGACGGACGCGGCCGGGGCCGGGGTGGAGCCCTTCGTCGCCCGCGCGAACGCGCCTGCGCCGCCGACGAAGGGGACGCGGGCCGAGGTACGGGACAGGTCGAGGGTCAGGGTCGGTGTGGTGGAGGGCGGGTCGATGAGGTCCTTGTCGGTGCCCGCGACGATCAGCGCGAGCCGGTGGCCCTCGGGGACGATGTGGTCGGTGGCCGCCAGGTCGAGCGTGATGGTGTACGCCCTGCCCGGGGTGAGCGGGACACCCCGACCCGAGGCGTAGTTGCCGAGGTCGGCCCAGCCGCGGCTGAAGACCGTGTAGTCGACGTCGGCCCTGGTCGCCCGTGTCACCTTGTAGCAGGAGCTGTCGCCGGTCGTGCTCGGGCCCCAGCAGGTGCGGTCGGTGAGTGTGGTGACGCCCTCGCCGGCGGCGGCGTAGTCGCGGATGGTGGCCTGCCCGAGGTCGACGAGCACGGCCGAGAGATGCGCCGTCGAGGTCGTCGGCGTGGCGGTGACGGTCACCTTGGACGAGCCGGAGAGGCGCAGGTCACGGGTGAGCGGCTTGGTGACGAAGCCCGCCTTGCCGGGTGTCGGCTCGTCGATGTGCGCGGCCCAGTCGGTCTCGCTCAGCCGCGGGTCGTCGGTGAAGGTCTCGGTTCCGGAGCTCCGGTGGCGTCCGAGGGTGCCGACGCCCGCCTGCGGGCCCGTGCCCGGTCGCAGGGTCGTCGCCGCGGTGGTGCGGGGCGGCCAGACGGTTGAGGTGGCCCACCGGTCGGGGTGGCGTTCGATGTCGGCCATCGGTTCGTCGTCGATGCCGTTGTCGTAGCCGAGGAGTTCGTGGTCGAACCAGCGGTGCAGGGTGTCGACCCAGGTGGCGCGGCGGAAGTCGAAGGGGTCGACATGGCCGGTCTGGGAGAGCCAGATCTTGCGCTCGACACCGTTCCTGGCGAGCGCGTCCCACCACTGGCCGAAGTTCTTGGCGCGGACGTTGAGGTCCTGCGTGCCGTGCACCAGGAAGACGCTGGCCTTCACCTTCGCGGCGTGCTTGACGTAGTCGCGCTCGGTCCACAGGGACGTCCAGTCGCCGGTGCGCGGCGCCTCGTCGACCAGTTTCCGTTGCACGGCGGCGCACTTGGCGCGGGCGTCGGGGCTGTCGACGTAGCCGGAGAGCCAGTCGGGGCCCGAGTCGTAGAGCGGGGCGCCCTGGGCGAAGTAGTAGTCGTACCAGGAGGAGATGGCGCTGATCGGCACGATGGTCTTCAGGCCCTTGACGCCGGTGGCGGCGACGCCGTTGGCGATCGTGCCGTCCCAGCTCTTGCCGATCATGCCGGTCCTGCCGTTGGTCCAGGTGGCCTTGGCCGTGGCGGCTCCGGTGCGGGTGGTGTACGCCCTGGCCCGGCCGTTCAGCCAGTCGACGACCGCCTTGGCGGACTGGATGTCGGAGCGTCCGCCCACGTCGACGCAGCCGTCGGAGCGGTTGGTGCCAGCGAGGTCGACGCCGACGAAGGCGTAGCCGCGCGGCACGAAGTAGTTGTCGTAGAACAGCGGCATCTGGACGACGTGACCGTTGGCGTCGTACGTCTTCTTCTGGCTCTCGTTGCCGCGCCCGCAGCAGGAGTAGTACGGGCTGGCATCCATGATCACGGGGATCCTGCGTCCCTGGCGGGCGAGTTCGCGCGGCCGGACGATGTCGACGGCGACCCGGTCGCGCTTCCCGTCGCTGTCGCCGTCGAGACCGGTGTCGACCCAGACGGACTCACGGATCGCGTTCTCGTACGAATAGACCGGGGCGCTCTCCCTCGGGGCCGCGTGTGCGGTGACGGGGGCGAGGAAGGCGGCCAGCAGGGCGGCAACGGCCGCCGTCGCGAGCGATCTCCAGGTCGTTAAGCGCGCGCGGCGCACTGGTATCGGCATGCGCGGAACGTACCCCGGTCAACTCCCGTACAAAAGAGGGTCGATGAAAGGTCTCTGGGGCTGGATGACTCATGTCGGCCGAATGGCGATCGTGTGACAGGGGTGGCCGTGGACAGGACCGGGGCCACCGGGACTGAATAGGCTCCGGACAACTTCATGCCCCCACGACTTGGAGCTTGACGTGCACCGCAGACTCATCGCCCCGGGCGCCCTCGCCGCCTCCCTGCTGCTGGCGATCCCGGCATCGGCGGCAAGCTACGCACCGGGAGCACCGGGCATCGGCGACCCCTACTACCCGGCCTACGGCAACGGCGGATACGACGTCTCGCACTACGACCTGCGGCTCACCTACCAGCCGCGGACCGACGAACTGGAGGGCACGGCCACCCTCCTGGCGACCACCACACAGGACCTGTCCCGGTTCGATCTGGACTTCCTGCTCGACGTGAGCGAGGTCCGGGTCAACGGCGCGAAGGCGTCGTTCGCCACGTCGGGCCAGCACGAGCTGGAGATCACTCCGGCGAAGCCGCTGGCCAAGGGCACGCCGGTCACCGTCGTCGTCCGCTACAGCGGAGTGCCGTCCACGAAGAGCGCGTACGGCTTCTCGACCTGGCACCGCACCCCGGACGGGGCGGTCGCGGCGGACGAGCCCGAGTCGGCGTGGTGGTGGTACCCGAGCAACGACCACCCGCTCGACAAGGCGACCCACGACGTGTCGGTGGCCGTCCCGGACGGCACCCAGGCGATCTCCAACGGCACGCTCCAGTCGACAAGTTCACGGCTCGGCTGGACCCGATACAACTGGCGGTCCAACAAGCCGCAGGCCACCTATCTCACCACCCTCGCGGTCGGGAAGTTCGACATCACCACCGGCACGTCCGAGGGCGGCGTCCCGGTCGTCAACGCCTACAGCAAGGACCTCGGCGACAACGACGGCGCGGCGCGCGCCAGCGTCGAGCGGACGGGGGAACTCGTCGACTGGCTGAGCGGCTACTTCGGTCCGTATCCCTTCAGTTCGGCCGGCGGGTACGTGCCCAACACCACCACCGGGTACGCGCTGGAGACCCAGACGCGCGTTTACTACAGCCCGCGGCAGTTCGCGAACGGCTCCAACACCTCGGTGGTCGTGCACGAGTTGGCGCACCAGTGGTACGGCGACGACGTGTCGCTGAAGGGCTGGAAGGACATCTGGATCAACGAGGGCTTCGCGCGGTACGCGCAGTGGCTGTGGTCGGAGCACGAGGGCGAGGGCACGACGCGGGAGCTCGCGGACTACGTGTACGCCTCGCATCCGGCGGACGACACCTTCTGGACGGTGGCGCCCGGCGACCCGGGGCCGGACGACCAGTTCGACATCGCGGTCTACGACCGGGGCGCGCTGGCGGTGCAGGCGCTGCGCGACGAGGTCGGCGACGACGCCTTCTTCGCCGTTCTGAAGGGGTGGCCGAAGGAGCACGCGTACGGGAACGCGTCGGTCGGCGACTTCCGGAAGTACGCCGAGCAGGTGTCCGGCAGGTCGCTCGCGGCGCTCTTCGACACCTGGCTGTTCCAGCCGTCGAAGCCGGCGGCTCCCGTGGCTCGGGGTGCCGGGCTCACGGTGGCCCAGGGAGCGGCGGGTGCGGTCGCCCGGCCGAAGTCGTGGAAGAAGATCGCCGCCACTGACGCGGTCCACTCCGGCTGAGGTACGGCCGCCCGCCCGGCGGGTGTTCCCTGCCCGCTCTCCCCTGCCGGGGACGGGCGGGCCGGGAGGCCGGGCGGCGGCCGCGGGCGGCCGACGGCCGTGGGCAAGTGTCGGCGGTGAGCAGGTGTCAGCGGTCAGCAGGTGGCCGCCCGCGTGGTTCAGCGGCGGGTGGTCTCGTTCTCCAACTCATCCACCTGGGCGAGGAGTTCGTCGCGGCCGATGGCGTCGGCCCGGGTCGCGGGCACGGTGCAGGCGTAGGCACCGGCGACCGCGCCGTACAGGGCGCAGCGCCGGACGGATTCGCCGGTCAGCCGGCCGAAGAGGAAGCCCGCGGCGAAGGAGTCCCCGGCGCCGTTCGAGTCGACCACGGGCGTGTGCGGCGGGACCGCCGGGACGTGGGTCAGCTCGCCGTCGGCCAGCAGGTACGCGCCCTCGGCGCCGGCCGTGGCGACGACCGCCTCGGCCCGGCCCCGTTCCACGATCCGCCGCATGGTGCGCTCGGGGTCGGTGAGGGCGGTGGTGGAGACGAACACGACGTCGGCGGCGTACGCGAACGGCTCGTGGTAGGGATTCTCACCGTCCCAGTTGTGCAGGTCGGTCGAGAGGGTGACCCCGGCCCCCCGCAGGGCCTGGAGGGCGAAGGCGCACGGGTGGGTGATGGAGACGTGGGCGTGACGGCTCGCCGCGGCCAGGTCCCGCACCGTCTTCTCGGGCAGCCGGTCCCCTTCGTGCGAGCGGCTGTCGTCGTACAGGGACAGCCGGCGCCCGTCGGGGCCGACGAGATTGACCGCGCGCTTGGTGCCGGCGGGCTGGGGCACCTCGGTGAGCGCGATGCCGCGTTCGCGGTGCAGGGCGCGCACGAGGTCGCCCTCGGGGTCGTCGCCGAGCATGTCGAGGTGGTGTGTGCGCAGGCCGAGTTCGTGCAGGCCCAGCGCGACGAAGTCTCCGGTCTGCCCGGCCCGGGTCTCGATCCCGGGACGGATCATGTAGCTGTCGGCGTACGCAAGCGGCAGTTCGGGGACGTGGACGATCGTGTCCACCCCCGCGCCGCCGAGGACGAGGACGTCGATGTCGCGGCTCATGACTCTCCCTCTCGGATCCGGGCAGCGAGTCAAGCAGGCCCGGACCACCACGGCAAGAAGTTGCAGAATCTTTCGCAACTTCCTTCAGTCGCACCCCGGTCGACTCCGGCAGGACCGCACGCCACCGCGTCGCCCCGCCGGTCAGCCCCCGTGGTCGTACACCGTCACCGCCAGCCCGCGGCGCACCAGCCGCTCGGTGACGAGGGGTTCGACCCGCGACCATCTGCCGCCGGCCAGGCCGCACCCGATCCGCGGCATGTGCACGGACGCGCCGAGCTGGACGGCCTTAGCGGGTGAGCCTGTTCAGTTCCTGGTCCGCCGCCTTCGAGACGCGGCTGCGGACCGCGAACCAGCCGCCGACGAGCAGGGCGGCGATCAGCGGGACGAGGAGGAGGGTCTTGCGGCCGACCTCGGGGTCGTTCCACATCAGGCCGAGGACGGCCAGCAGGAAGGCGATGGTGACGATCTCGGTGACCGGGCTGCCGCGCAGGCGGAACGACGGGCGGGTCACCAGCCCCTCCTCGGCCCGGCGGACGAACACCAGGTGGCAGATCATGATGATCACCCAGGTGCTGATGATGCCGAGGGACGCCACGTTCAGGACGATCTCGAAGGCCTGGCTGGGCATCAGGTAGTTCAGGACGACGCCGAGCACGCACACCGCGCAGGTGAGCAGGATGCCGCCGTACGGGACCTGGCTGCGGTTCATCCTCGCGGTGAACCGGGGCGCCGAGCCCGCCATCGCCATGGACCGCAGGATGCGGCCGGTGGAGTACAGGCCGGAGTTCAGCGACGACATGGCGGCCGTGAGGACGACGAGGTTCATGACGTCACCGGCGGCCGGGACGCCGATCTTCGACAGGACGGTGACGAACGGGCTCTCACCGGCCGAGTAGACCGAGCCGGGCAGCAGCAGGGCCAGCAGGACGACCGAGCCGACGTAGAACAGACCCACCCGCCACATGATCGAGTTCACCGCGCGCGGGACGACCTTCTCGGGCTCGGCGGTCTCGCCCGCGGCGACGCCGACCAGTTCGAGAGCGGCGTACGCGAAGATCACGCCCTGCATCACCAGAACGACCGGCATCACCCCGTGCGGGAGGAGGCCGCCCTGGTCCGTGACGAGCCCCGGACCGGGCGTGGTGCCGCCGACCTCGTGCCGGGTGGCCAGCAGGAAGATGCCGATCAGCATGAAGCCGACGAGGGTGGCGACCTTGACGATCGCGAACCAGAACTCCATCTCGCCGAAGATCTTCACCGAGATGAGGTTCACGGCGAGCACACCCGCGAGGGCGATCAGCGCCAGGACCCACTGCGGGATGTCGGTGAAGACGCTCCAGTAGTGCGTGTAGAGCGCGATCGCGGTGATGTCGGCGATCCCGGTCGTCGACCAGTTGAGGAAGTACATCCACCCGGCGACGTAGGCGCCCTTCTCGCCGAGGAACTCGCGGGCGTACGACACGAAGGACCCGGACGAGGGCCGGTAGAGGACGAGCTCACCGAGGGCGCGTACGACGAGGAAGGCGAAGGCGCCGCAGACGAGGTAGGCGAGGGCGAGCGCGGGGCCCGCGTCGTGGAGGCGGCCGCCGGCTCCGAGGAAGAGCCCGGTTCCGATCGCGCCGCCGATGGCGATCATGTTGACGTGGCGGGCCTTGAGGCCCTTGCTGTAACCGGCGTCGCCGGCGTCGGCGGGCGACTGGGTCGCACCGGTGCGGGAGGCGGCCCCGGCCGTGTCTACGGCGTCCTTGCTCACGGGTGGATCTACCTTCTGGTGCGCGCCCGGCGCACGGGGTGCGCGGGTGTCCGGATGTGCCTGGCCCGTGCCATGCCTGACGCGGCACGGACCGAGGCGCCGCCTTCCCGGGTGGATCGCCTCGCATGCGGTGACACGCGTCACACGGCCGGACATCCGCCACGGAGATCGGTGAAACCGGTGGCGGATCAGGGAGATCGGGGGCGTACGGCATCCGGTCGGTCGGCGTGATCGCCGCGGTCAGGGCGTGTACATCTCCTCGATGACGTCCGCGTGGCGCTCCCTGATCGCGCGGCGCCGCAGCTTGAGCGAGGGAGTCAGCTCACCGCTCTCCGGGCTCCACTCCCGGTCGAGCACGCGGTAGCGCTTGATCTGCTCCGGGCGGCTGAGACGGGCGTTGGCCCGGTCCACCGCGTCGGCGATCGCCTCCCGCAGGGCTGCCGGATCGAGGCGGGCCGCCTGCTCGGGGTCCGGGACGAGGAGCGCCACGAGGTACGGGTGTCCGTCCCCGTGCACGAACGCCTGGCCGACGAGGGGATGCTCCTTGAGCGTGTTCTCGACGAGGGCGGGCGAGATGTTCTTGCCCGCCGAGGTCACGATCATCTCCTTCTTGCGGTCGGTGATCCAGAGGAAGCCGTCCTCGTCGAGCCGTCCGATGTCACCGGTGGCGAACCAGCCGTCGGCGTCCCGGACGTCCTCCAGCGAGCCGTCGGCCCGCAGATAGCCGTCGAAGACGGTCTCTCCCCGTACGAGGATCTCGCCGTCCCCGGCGATCCGGATCTCCAGCCCGTCCAGCGGCCTGCCGACCGAGCCGAGGCGGAAGGCGGCCGGGCTGTTGGCGGTGGCGACGCCGATCGTCTCCGTCAGCCCCCAGGCGTCCATGACCGCGAGGCCGAAGCCCGCCCAGAACCGCACGACGTCCTGCGGCATCGGCGCCGACGCGCTCGCCGTCCACTCCAGGCGGTCGAAACCGGCGAGCGCGAGGATCGGGTCGAGCACCTGCTCCTTGGCCGTGGCGTACGCCTCCCGCAGCGCGGCGGACGGCTCCTCGCCGCGCTCACGGCAGGTCACGTGCGCGCGGCCCGTCTCCATCGCCGCCTCCACGGCCGTCCGCCGCTCCTTCGGCAGTCCGGCCAGCGCGGCCCGCACGGCGGACGCGAGCTTCTCCCACACGCGCGGAACACCGAAGAACTGCGCGGGGTGCAGTTCCCGGACGACGGCGGCCACCTCCGAGGGGTCCGCGCACAGATGGACGTGCGAGGCGCGGAACACGGGGAGGTAGATCCCGAGCATCCGCTCGGCGATGTGCGCGAAGGGTAGGTAGCAGATGTGCTCGACATGGGTGGGGAGTTCGACGAGGCGGTCGAGGGACAGGACGTTCAGGACGACCTTGCGGTGGCTGATGCTCACGCCCTTGGGTTCGCCGGTGGTGCCCGAGGTGTAGACGACGGTGAGCGGATCGGTGGGACGGCTCTCGTGCCAGGCCTTCTCGAACGCCTCGGAGCGGTGCGCGTCCGCGGCCGTCCCGACCGGTGCGGCCTCGGCGACGGTCCCCTGTCCGGTCCCGGCGGACGCCGTGGGGCGCGGGCCGCGCAACGAGTCGTACGTGCGGTGGGTGCCCGCCTCGGAGGCCTCCGCGACCACCAGCCGCTCCAGAGGCACGCCGGCGTCCCCCAACAGGGGCTCCCAGCGCGGTAGTTCGCGCACTCCCCCGACGATCGCGAGGCGGGCACGGCTGTTCCGGGCGATGTGCGCGACCTGTTCCGGGGCGGACGTGGAGTAGACGGTGACCGGCACGGCGCCCAGGTGGGTCAGCGCCAGGTCGCTCAGCCAGTGCTCGGGACGGTTGCCCATCATCATGAGGACGTGGTCGCCCCGCCCGACGCCGAGACCGGCGTATCCGGCGGCGAGTCCGGCGACCTCACGGCGCACCTCGCCCCAGCTGAGGGTGGTCCAGCCGTCCTCCGTACGCCAGGACAGCGCCGGCAGGTCGCCGTGGTCCTCGGCGTTGCGCAGCAGCAGGGCGGGGAGGGTGAGTTCGGCCGGCTCTCCCGGGAGTCTCAGGATCGTGGTCATGACCGCCTCCTGGCGCCGTCGGATCCGAGTGCCGCGCGGGCCGCGACCCGCGCCGCTCCTGGACGGACGCTTTCACAACACCGGTGAGACAGCAATACTGTTGCACCGCGCCGCCACCGGTGAACCAGGGCGCGCGGCACGACGCGAGAAGCGAGGACTGCCCATGACGACGGACACCGAGGAGCCGACGCTCACAGTCGACGAGCTGGCCGCCCGGGCGGGCGTCACGGTCCGTACGGTCCGCTTCTACAGCGCCAGGGGCCTGCTGCCGCCGCCCGTGATCGGCCCCCGCCGCGTCGGCCACTACAGCCAGGAGCATCTGGCCCGCCTCGCGCTCATCGAGGAGTTGCAGCAACGGGGCATGACGCTGGCCGGGATCGAACGTCACTTGACGCAGCTGCCGCCCGGTCTGAGCGCGCACGAGCTCGCCATCCACCGTGCCGTGGTGGCCTCCTGGGCGCCCGACGCGACGGAGGACATGACCCGGGAGGAGCTGGAGCGGCGGGCCGGGCGGCCGCTCGGCGAAGCGGACCTGGAGCGGCTCGCCGCGATGGGCGTCATCGAGCGGACGGGGGACTCCGTCCGGCTGGACCCCGGGCTGCTGCGGCTCGGCGTGGAGCTCCTGGACGTACCGATCGCGCACGAGACGATCCTCGCCGCACGGACCGTCCTGCTGGAGCACTCGCGGGCGGCGGCCCACGAACTGTCCACCCTGTTGCGCGACGCGGTCGGGGAAGGGGAGTCCGTGGCGGCGGTGAAGTCGCTGTCGGCGCACATGCAGCCGCTGGTGGTGCAGGCGCTGCTCACCGCGTTCCAGCGCTCGCTGAAGGAGGAGCTGCGGGAGTGGCTCCGGGAGTCCTGATCCCGGGCCGGCCGTCCTCGGCGGCACGAGCGCTCACAAGTAGGCCGATCCGCCTGCCACGTCGAGGGTCTGGCCGGTCAGGAAGCCGCTGCCGTCGTCGACCACGTGCGGGTGGGTGGTCGGGAAGTCGAGGCAGTCGGCCATCGGCTGGTGGTGGACGGGGGCGCCGCAGGTCTCGGCGACGCGCACGAGGGCCCGTACCGCGTCGTCGCGGCCCACGCCGTCGCCGGCCACGATGGCGGGCCGTGCTGCTCGTCCGAGCAGCACGGCCGCGCGGTCGAGACCGGCGGCCGGGCCGGCACGGGGCGTCGGTGTGCGGGGCGGGACCTCTACCTCGGTGTCCTCGGCGAGCAGATCCATCGGCACGGACAGGAACACGGGCCCGGCGGGCGGCCGTACCGCGAGAGCGAAGGCCCGGCGGGCGGCCGTACCGCGAGAGCGAAGGCCCGGCGCACGGCGAGCGGCAGGTCACGGGCATGCTGGACGTCGACGGCCGCCTTGACGGCGGGGCGGGCCAGAGCGACGAGATCGCCCGACGGCATCGGGTCCTGCTGGAGATGGCGGCGGTCCTGCCGGCCCGCCATCACCACCAACGGGGTGCGGGAGCGGCGGGCGTTGAGCAGACCGATGAGCCCGTCGGCGAGCCCGGCGGCGATGTGCGGGCTGACGAAGGCGGGGCGCCGGGTCGCGCGGGCGTATCCGTCGGCCATGGAGACGACGGCGCCCTCGTGGATGCCGAGCACGTACGCGGGTGCGTCGGCGGTCTCCGCGAGGGCGGCCAGGAAGGGGAGTTCGGTGGTGCCGGGGTTGCCGAAGACGCGGTCCACGCCCTCGCCGCGCAGGATGTCCAGCAGAGCGAGGGCGGGACGGCGACCCGTGAGAGCTCCTCGGCGGGGGGACGGGTACCGGTTCGCCGGTCAGCGTCCGGTGCCCGCCCCCGTGGAGCAAGTCCCCTATACCACCACTCAGCGACACGTCACCCCGGTGCGTGGGCCCGGGCGTGATGCGCCCCCGGTCAGGACGCGTCGGTGAACCGCTCGCCGTTCTCCGCCTTCTCGACGAGCAGCGCCGGCGGGAGGAAGCGGTCCCCGTAGCGCTCGGCGAGTTCCCGCGCGCGGGCCACGAACGCGGCCGGTCCGGTGCCGGTCCCGCCCTCGTAGCCGTTGACGTACTGCAGGACGCCGCCGGTCCAGCCGGGGAAGCCGATGCCGAAGACGGAGCCGATGTTGGCGTCGGCGACGGAGGTCAGGACGCCTTCCTCCAGGAGCCGGACGGTGTCCAGCGCCTCGGAGAAGAGCATGCGCTCCTTCATGTCCTCGAACGGGATCTCGTGCCCCGTCTTGGTGAAGTGCTCGCGCAGCCCCGGCCACAGCTTGCCGCGCCTGCCGTCCTCGCCGTACTCGTAGAAGCCCGCGCCGCCGCTGCGCCCGGGGCGCCCGAACTCGTCGACCATGCGGTCGATGACGGCCTCGGCGGGGTGGGTCTCCCAGGTGCCGCCCGCCTCCTCGACGGCCTGCTTGGACTCCTTGCGGATCTTGCGCGGCAGGGTGAGTGTGAGCTCGTCCATGAGGGAGAGGACCTTGGCCGGGTAGCCGGCCTGGGCGGCGGCCTGCTCGACGGAGGCGGGCTCGATGCCCTCGCCGACCATCGCGACGCCTTCGTTGATGAAGTGGCCGATGACCCGGGAGGTGAAGAAACCGCGCGAGTCGTTGACGACGATCGGGGTCTTCTTGATCTGCCGTACGAGGTCGAAGGCGCGGGCGAGTGCCTCGTCGCCGGTGCGCTCGCCCTTGATGATCTCGACGAGCGGCATCTTGTCGACGGGCGAGAAGAAGTGCAGCCCGATGAAGTCGTCCTGCCGCTCGACACCCTCGGCGAGCGCGGTGATCGGCAGGGTCGAGGTGTTGGAGCAGAGCAGGGCGTCGGGCTCGACGATGTTCTGGATCTCCTGGAACACCTTGTGCTTGAGCGCGGTGTCCTCGAAGACGGCCTCGATGACGGCGTCGCAGCCCGCGAGGTCGTTCGGGTCGGCGGTGGGCGTGATGCGGGCGAGCAGTTCGTCGGCCTTCTCCTGGGTCGTACGTCCCCGGGAGACCGCCTTGGCGCAGAGCTTCTCGGAGTACGCCTTGCCCTTGGCCGCGGCCTCCGCCGTCACGTCCTTCAGGACGACGTCGATGCCCGCGCGGGCGCACGAGTAGGCGATGCCCGCGCCCATCATCCCGGCGCCGAGAACCGCGGCCCTGCGGACCGGGCGCGGCTCGATGCCCTTGGGGCGGTTGGCGCCGGAGTTCACGGCCTGGAGGTCGAAGAAGAACGCTTGGATCATGTTCTTCGAGGTCTGGCCCGCGGCCAGCTCGACGAAGTAGCGGGCCTCGATGACCTGGGCCGTCTCGAAGTCGACCTGGGAGCCCTCGACGGCGGCCGCGAGGATGTTGCGCGGGGCCGGGTAGGGCGCGCCGTTGGTCTGCTTGCGCAGGTTGGCCGGGAAGGCGGGCAGGTTGGCCGCGAACTTCGGGTTGGCCGGGGTGCCGCCCGGGATGCGGTAGCCGGGCTTGTCCCAGGGCTGCTGGGACTCGGGGTTGGCGTCGATGAACGCGCGGGCCTTGGCGAGCAGTTCCTCGGGGGTGGCGGCCACCTCGTGGACGAGGCCGTTCTCCTGGGCGCGCGTCGCGTTGTACTGCGTGCCCTGGAGGAGGACCTTCAACAGGGCGTCGGCGATGCCCAGCAGCCGTACGGTGCGGACGACTCCGCCGCCTCCGGGGAGCAGGCCGAGGGTGACCTCGGGGCAGCCGATCTTGGTGCCGGAGGTGTCGAGGGCGACCCGGTGGTGGCAGGCGAGGGCGAGCTCGAAGCCACCGCCCAGGGCCGCGCCGTTGATCGCGGCGACGACCGGCTTGCCCAGGGTCTCGATGCGGCGCAGGTCGCGCTTGATGGCGAGGCCGCCGTCGAAGAGGTCCTGGGCGGTCTCGGGGGTGACCCGGATGAGGTCGCGCAGGTCGCCGCCCGCGAAGAAGGTCTTCTTGGCGGAGGTGAAGATGACGCCCCGGATCGAGTCCTTCTCGGCTTCCAGGCGGTCGGTGATCGCTGCGAGGGAGGCGCGGAACGCCTGGTTCATGGTGTTCGCGGACTGGTTGGGGTCGTCGAGGACGAGGGTGACGACGCCGGTCTCGTCCTGTTCCCAGCGGATGGTGGTGGGCTCAGTGCTCATCAGGGGATGCTCCGTAGATCCTTGATCCGTTGGGAAGGTCAGACGCGCTCGACGATCGTGGCGATGCCCATGCCGCCGCCCACGCAGAGGGTGGCGAGGCCGTACCGCTTGTCCTGGCGCTCCAGTTCGTCGACGAGGGTGCCGAGGATCATCGCGCCGGTGGCGCCGAGGGGGTGGCCGAGCGCGATGGCGCCGCCGTTGACGTTGACCTTGTCCAGCGACAGGCCCATGTCCTTCACGAAGCGCAGGACGACGGCCGCGAAGGCCTCGTTGATCTCGACGAGGTCGATGTCGTCGATGGTCAGGCCGGCCTTGGCGAGCGCCTTGCGCGTCGCGGGCGCGGGCCCGGTGAGCATGATGGTGGGCTCGGAGCCGGAGACGGCGGCGGAGACGATCCGCGCACGCGGGGTGAGGCCGTAGCGCTCGCCGACCTCGCGGGAGCCGATGGCGACGAGCGAGGCGCCGTCGACGATGCCGGAGGAGTTGCCCGCGTGGTGGACGTGGTCGATCTGCTCGACCCAGTGGTACTTCTGCAGGGCCACGGCGTCGAAGCCGCCCAGATCGCCGATGTCGGCGAACGACGGCTTCAGCCTGGCGAGCGAGTCGGCGGTCGTGCCCGGACGCAGGAACTCGTCGTGGTCGAGGATCGTGAGACCGCTGCGGTCCTTGACGGGGACGACGGACTTCTCGAAGCGGCCGTCCTTCACGGCCGCGGCGGCACGCTCCTGGGAGAGGGCCGCGTACTCGTCGACGTCGCGGCGCGTGAAGCCCTCGATGGTGGCGATGAGGTCGGCGCCGATGCCCTGCGGAACGAAGTTGGTGGCGAGGTTGGTCATCGGGTCGGCGAACCACGCGCCGCCGTCCGAGGCCATCGGCACCCGCGACATCGACTCGACGCCGCCCGCGAGCACCAGGTCCTCCCAGCCCGAACGGATCTTCATCGCGGCCAGGTTGACGGCTTCCAGGCCCGAGGCACAGAAGCGGTTCTCCTGAACGCCGGCCACCGTGTCGGGCAGTCCGGCGGCGATCGCGGAGATACGGGCGATGTCGGAGCCCTGGTCGCCGACCGGGCCCACGACACCGAGGACGATGTCGTCGATGGCGGCCGGGTCGAGACCCGGGAAGCGCCGCTGCACCTCGTGGATGAGCCCGACGACCAGGTCGATGGGCTTGGTGCCGTGCAGGGCGCCGTTCTGCTTGCCGCGGCCGCGCGGGGTGCGGATCGCGTCGTACACGTACGCTTCGGTGCTCACTGGTAAGCCTTTCGGGGAGTGTTAGCCGAGCAGGGAACGGCCGATGATCTCCTTCATGATCTCGGTGGTCCCGCCGTAGATGGTCTGGATGCGTCCGTCGGTGAAGGCCCGGGCGACCCGGTACTCCGTCATGTAGCCGTAACCGCCGTGCAGTTGAAGGCACCGGTCGGCCACTCTCTTCTGCAGTTCGGTGGCCCACCACTTGGCCATGGAGGCGTGCACCGCGTCGAGTTCGCCGTCGGAGTGGTCGACGATGCACCGGTCGAGGAAGGTGCGGGTGACGGCGCACTCGGTGGCCATCTCGGCTATCTCGAAGCGGATGTGCTGGAGTTTCGCGAGCGGCCGCCCGAACGCCTCGCGCTCCTTCACGTACTGGGTGGTGATCTCCAGCAGGTACTCGGCACCGGCGATGGCGGCGACGGCGATTCCCATGCGCTCCTGCGCGAGGTTCGTCATGAGGTGGACGAACGCGCCGTTCAGCTCGCCGAGCAGGTTCTCCTTGGGCACGCGCACGTCGTTGAAGAACAACTCGGCGGTGTCCTGCGACTTCTGGCCGATCTTGTCGAGGTTGCGGCCGCGCTTGAAGCCTTCCGCGCCACGTTCGACGACGAGCAGCGACAGCCCGCGCGCACCGCCTTCGGGGGTGGTCTTGGCGACCACGATCACCAGGTCGGCGAGGATGCCGTTGGAGATGAAGGTCTTGGAGCCGTTGAGCAGGTAGTGGTCGCCCTTGTCCTCGGCGTGCGTGGTGATGCCCTGGAGGTCGGAGCCGGCGCCGGGTTCGGTCATCGCGATCGCCGTGATGATCGAGCCGTCGCAGAAGCCGGGCAGCCAGCGCCGCTTCTGCTCCTCGGTGGCGAGGTCCGTCAGATACGGCCCGATGATGTCGTTGTGCAGCCCGAGGGCGAGACCGGCCGCTCCCGCGCGCGTGAACTCCTCGGCGAGTACGGCGCTGTAGCGGAAGTCCGCGTTCCCGCCGCCTCCGTACTCCTCGGGCACGGCGAGTCCGAGGAGGCCCTGCTTCCCGGCCGCCAGCCAGGCGTCGCGCGAGACGATGCCGTCCTTCTCCCACTGCTCGTAGTGGGGCAGCACCTCCTTGGCGAGGAAGGTGCGCACGGTCTCGCGGAACGCGTCGTGCTCGGCGGTGAAGATCTGCCGCTTCATGCGGGGAACGCCTTCCTGGAGTTCAGACGGGGGGACACCGGCTAGAGCCAGCCCTTGACGGTTTCGACGAGCCGGGCCGGTTCCGGGCCGACGGGCGTCACGTTCAGCATCGTCACCCCGGCCTCCCGGAAGGCGGCGACGCGCTCGCGGACGTAACTCTCGGGACCGCACAGCGACATGAGCTCGCAGAACTCGTCCGGCACGGCCGCCTCCGCCTCGGTTTTGCGGCCGGACAGGTAGAGCTCCTGGATGAGGCGGGCTTCCTTCTCGTAGCCGTACGCCACCGCGAGGTCGTTGTAGAAGTTCTTGCCCGGAGCGCCCATGCCGCCGACGTAGAGGGCGATCCTGGGGCGTGCGAGGTCGCGTACGGCCGCCGCGTCCTCGCCGATCGCGAGCAGTCCGCCGGCGACGGTCCGGAGCGGTCCGAGGGCCGGGTCCCGGCGGGCGGCGCCCTCGGCCAGTGCCGCGCCCCACACCTGGTGGGCCTTCTCGGGGATGAACAGCGTGGGGAGCCAGCCGTCCGCGACCTCGGCGGTCATCCGCACGTTGGCGGGCCCCAACGAGGCGACGTACAGAGGGACTTCGGGACGCACGGGCTTGGTGAGGATCTTCAGGGGCTTGCCGAGGCCGCCGGGTCGGGGCATGTCGGTGATGCCGTGGTGGTCGATGACCTCGCGGCGCAGGATGCGGCGGGTGAGCTCGATGGTCTCGCGGGTCCGGCCGAGCGGCCTGTCGTACGCCTTCCCGTGCCAGCCCTCGACGACCTGCGGGCCGGAGGCGCCGAGCCCGATGATGGCGCGGCCCCCGGAGATCGCGTCGAGCCCGGCCGCGGTCTGCGCGATGAGCGCCGGGGTGCGCGAGTAGACGTTCAGGATCGCGGCGCCGATCTTCACGCGCTCGGTGCGGGCGGCCAGGTAGCCCATGATCGTCGGCGAGTCGAAGCCGTAGGCCTCGGCGACCCAGACGGCGTCCAGGCCGGCGGACTCCAGGGCCGCGACCTCGTCGGCGGCCTTTCGCGCGTCGCCCGCGTAGTCGAGCGGGAGGGAGAGCTCCATCAGTCGCCGTCCTTCGTCAGCCGGGGAACGTCCCAGTCACGGGCCACGTCCGCGGTGTCGGCCCCCGGCAGGGCGGGGCCGCCGCGGACCGAGGTGGGGGTGGTCGAGAAGCGCGGCGCCGGGGCCGGCTGGGTGATGCCGCCGTGGTCCACGAAGGTGCCGCGGGCGGCGAGGTGCGGGTGGCCGGGCGCCTCGCGCAGCGACAGGACCGGCGCCACGCAGGCGTCGGAGCCGTCGAAGACGGCGGTCCACTCGTCTCTCGTACGGGTCCTGAAGCGGGCGGCGACCGTCTCGCGCAGTTCCTCCCAGCGGGCCGGGTCCTTGCGGGCGGGGCCGAGTTCCGGGATGCCGAGCAGGTCGACGAACTCGTCGTAGAACCGCTGCTCCAGCGGGCCCACCGCCATGTGCCGGCCGTCGGCCGTCTCGTAGGTCCCGTAGTAGGGGCAGCCGCCGTCGAGGAGGTTGGCGTGGCGCCGGTCCTGCCAGCCGCCCGCGGCCAGCATGCCGTGGATCATCGCGGAGAGGTGCGCGGTGCCGTCGACGATGGCCGCGTCCACGACCTGCCCGGCGCCGGTCGCGCGCGCGTGGTGGAGCGCGGCGAGGACGCCGACGACGAGATAGAGCGAGCCGCCCGCGTAGTCGCCGAGGAGGTTCGCGGGGACCGCGGGCGGCTCGTCCGGCCTGCCGATCATGCCGAGGGTGCCGGTGAGCGCGATGTAGGCGATGTCGTGCCCGGCGCGGTGGGCGAGCGGGCCGTCCTGGCCCCACCCGGTCATCCGGCCGTAGACGAGCCTCGGGTTGCGGGCGTGACACGCGTCCGGGCCCACACCGAGGCGCTCGGCGACGCCGGGGCGGTACCCCTCGATCAGGATGTCGGCTCGTTCGGCCAGGTCGAGGACGCGGGCAGCGCCGTCCTCGGCCTTGAGGTCGATGATCACGGACCGCTTGTTGCGGTTGGTGACGTCGTGGGCCGGATCGACCCCGAGCCCGGGGCCGCCGGGCCGGTCCACCCGGACGACGTCCGCTCCGAGGTCGGCGAGCAGCATGGCGGCGAACGGGCCGGGGCCGATGCCCGCCAGCTCGACCACGCGCACCCCGGCGAGGGGGCCGTTCCCCGGCGTTCCTGCCTCTGCCATCAAGCCCCCAGCACTGTGACACTACTGATGTGACATCAGCGATGTTAAGAACGCGTTCCACTCCGGGCAAGCCCCTGACGAGCAAGCGCTTAGTTTATTTCCCGGTGCCGGACCGTGACCAAACCGGTCCGTACCGGGCCGGGAGGGTGGAACCGGACCCCGGGGACGGAGTGCCCGCCTGCCGCGCCGACCCGGGCGGAGCGGGTCGGCGGCCGACCGGGTACGCCCCGAACGGACCCGCGGGATCAGCCCTGGTCCAGCTCCGCGATCAGCTTCTTGGGGGCTATGACCCGGTAGCTCTCCTCGACCCAGTCGCACAGCAGCTCCGCCGCGGGAGCCCCTTGCTCCTCCAGGGGTACGCGCACCCAGCCGGCCTTGCCCAGGCCGTATCCGGCGGGCTCGGCGCCGGGCGCGGTGAGCGCGTGGGCGTGCGCCGCCTCGTCCTTGAGCTTCACCGTGATGCCCATCGGGTAGCTGCCGTCGTCGGTGCCGAGGAAGACGAAGACCTTCTTGTTGACCTTCGCGACGGTCTCGCCCCAGGGGAACTCCTCCGCGGCGCCGGGCAGACCGAGCGCGAACTCGCGCACCTTCTGCCACTTTTTCAGCGCGTTTTTCGACACGGCCACGGCTACCTCCGGCCTGTTCCTGCGACCTCGTCGTCCGACTGTTCGTCCCTCACGCTAGCCTCAGCCACCGACAACGGCGCTTCGCGCACGACGTGGCGAGCACCGCACGATCGAGCGCAGCCCATAGTGCGGAGGGTGTCATGAGCAGGCTGAACGGGACGGACCGCGCGTACGACATCGTGCTCTTCGGAGCCACGGGGTTCGTCGGGGAGCTCACCGCGGAGTACCTCGCCGCGCACGCGCCCGAAGGGCTGCGGTGGGCGATCGCCGGGCGCAGCGCGGAGAAGCTGGAACGGCTGCGGGAGCGGCTCGGCGGCGCCCCCGGTGTGCTGCGGGCGGACGTGACGGACCCGGACTCGGTGCGCGAGCTCGCCGGGCAGGCGCGCGTGGTGGCCACCACGGTGGGGCCGTACATCACCTACGGCGAGGATCTGGTGGCCGCCTGCGCGGATGCCGGGACCGACTACGTGGATCTCACCGGCGAGCCCGAGTTCGTGGACCTGATGTACGTCCGGCACGACGCCCGAGCGCGGGAGACGGGCGCGCGGCTCGTGCACGCCTGCGGCTTCGACTCGATTCCGCACGACCTGGGCGCCTACTTCACCGTGCGGCAGCTCCCGGAGGGCGTGCCGCTGCGGGTGGACGGGTTCGTGCGCTCCCAGGCGATGTTCTCGGGCGGCACCTTCGCCTCCGCGCTGAACCAGTTCGCGCGCGGCCGGCACCTGCTCGCCGCGGCGCGGGAGCGCAGGCACCACGAGCCGCGCGTGATGGGGCGCCGCGTCGAGGCCCCGCTGGGCGCGCCGCGGTTCGCCAAGGAGGTCGGGGCGTGGGCCCTGCCGCTGCCCACGATCGACGCCCAGGTGGTGCAGCGCTCGGCGCGCGCCCTGGAGCGGTACGGGCCGGACTTCCGCTACCGCCACTACGCGGCCGTCGAGCGGCTGCCCATCGCCCTCGGCGGAGTAGCCGGGGTGAGCGCGATCTTCGCGGCCGCCCAGCTGCCGCCCGCGCGCCGCTGGCTGTCCGGGCGGATCAAGCCGGGCGAGGGCCCGAGCGCCGAACTGCGGGCGAAGAGCTGGTTCTCGGTGCGCTTCGTGGGCGAGGGCGGTGGCCGGCGCGTGTACACCGAGGTCGCGGGCGGCGACCCCGGCTACGGCGAGACCGCCAAGATGCTCGCGGAGTCCGCGCTGTCCCTCGCTCTCGACGAGCTGCCGAAGACGTCGGGGCAGGTCACCCCGGCGGTGGCGATGGGCGACGCGCTGATGGAACGGCTCGTCGCGGCGGGGATCACCTTCCGGGTGGCGGCGGTCCGGTAGGACCGGGGCCCGGCAAGGGGCTCGCTCCAGCGCGGCCAGGACATCCGGGAAAGGGACCCCGGCGGGTGCGACGCGTTCGTGAGGGTCTCGCGGCCCTCACGACGCCCAGCCGATCACCGTGTAGACCATCCCGCCGATCCAGGCGAGTCCTGCCGACACGGCGAGGACCAGTGCGGCCACAACGGCGCGCTCGACGGGCCGGGTGGGGTGGGCGGCGGGCTTCGGGGCACGGTGCGTCGTCATGGGGATCAGGTTGCCGATCATGGCCGCTTCATACATCCGCACGCGTACTCAGAACACGTACTCAGACCGGCCCGGCCGACGCGTGGAAGACATCGGGCGGGCCGGCGGGTGACGGAGGCCGGGCGGGCCAACAGCCGGGAGACGTCAGGCCGTTGCCTCCTGGAGGGCCCGCCTGCACAGGGAGTCCGCGTGCCGGGTGGATTCCGGCAGGCGGTACTTCGGGGCGAGGGCGAGCGTGTGCGCGCAGGCGTTGTCGAGGTCCACGCGATGGCCGACGGACACGAACACGGGCTTGACCCCGTCCTGGGTACGCAGCGCGCGCCCCACCTCGTCGGTGCCGGCGAGCAGCGGTGAGACGCTGCCGCGCCGGACGCCCGGCTCCTCATAGGAGAAGGTGAAGGGGTTCTTGGCGACCCCGATCGTGGGGAGCCCGGTGAGGACCCCGAGGTGACTGGCGAGGCCGAAGCGGCGCGGGTGGGCGAGGCCGTACCCGTCGCACACGACCAGGCCGGGCGGGCAGGGCAGGGCGTCCAGCGCGGCCAGGACCGTCGGGATCTCGCGGAAGGCCAGCAGTCCGGGGACGTACGGGAAGGAGACCCTGCCGACGGCGGTGGCCTCGGCCACGACGTCGAGGGTCGCCGCGTCGAGGACGACGGCCGCCGCGACCACCACGTCCCGCTCGTCGTCGTAGGCGACGTCGACGCCGGTCACCCGGCCGGTGCCGGGCGGCGGGCCCGGCTCGTCGATCACCACCCGCCCGCGCAACTCGTCCTGCACGGCCCGGGCTTGTTCCTCGGTGGCGGGCCAGCCCGCGGGAATCCTCACGGTGGTCATGATGGGAACGAGCCTAAACGGCGCGGGACCGGGGCGGCGGACCAGGGGTGGGCTCCCGCTCACCCGCGGTCGAACACCGGTGGGAGCTGGCCTTGTTCATGCAACTCATGCAGCTCATGCAGCTCATGCCCGAGCGGCCTGACACAGTGCGTCCCCCGCGGCCCTGACCGGCGACCGAACCACCGTACGAGCCAGGGCGGTTGGCGCTGCCGGGCGCTTCCTATACTGACCGAATGATCACTGTTCCGCTCAGCGCGCTCGAAGTGGCCATGGTCCAGAGCGGCGCCGAGGCCGCCGACACGTTACGCGACACGACCGCGTTCGCCCAGCGCCTCGACGACCTCGGATATCTGCGTCTCTGGTACGCCGAGCACCACCATTCGCCGGCCATCGGAGCGTTCCCGCCCGTCGTGCTGACCGCCCACGCGGCCGCGTCGACGTCCTCCATCCGGGTCGGCTCCGGAGGTGTTCTCGCTCCGAACCACGCCCCGATCATGCTGGCTGAGCAGTTCGGCACGCTGTCCGCGCTGCACGACGGCCGGATCGACCTGGGCATCGGCCGGGGCCCGGGCACCTTCGACGAGTCCACGGCGCGTGCCCTGCGCCGCGGCGCGGGTCCGACCACGGACGACGAGTATCGCGACGATGTCTCGTCGACGCTGCGGCACTTGGTGGAGGAGGTCGCGCTCGACCCGCTCCCTGAGCCGTGGCTGCTGGCTTCGAGCACCGCCGGAGCCGCGCTCGCCGGGGAACTCGGACTGCCGATCGCCGTCGCCCATCACATTCGTCCGGACAACACCCTGGCCGCGCTGGCCCGTTACCGCGCGTCCTTCTCCCCCTCCCGCTGGTGTGCGCGCCCGCGGGTACTGATCTGCGTGGAGACGGTGTGCGCCGAGACGGAGAAGGAGGCGTCCTGGCTCGCCGGCCCGATGGATGTCGTCAAGGCCGGACTCCTCCAGGGACGAGGCGACATCCCCTTCCCCACACCCGCGGAAGCGGCGGCTCACCCGTTCACCGCGGAGGAGGTCCGGGCTCTGCAGAGCTTCCGCGCCCACCAGGCGCACGGTGCGCCCGAGACGGTCGCGCGGCACCTGACGGACCTGGTGGACCTGACCGGCGCGGACGAACTCATGCTGGTGACACCCGTGTACGCGCTGGCCGACCGGCTGAGATCGTACGAACTGGTCAAGCGGCACGTCGTGACGCCCACGACGCCGCCGGGGAACGCGGCTCTCCGCGGCTGATCACCGTCCTCCGGTCGCGGTGGCCGCGCTGGAACACGGCTCGGCTCAGTGCTCCAGCCGGGCGACCCGTCCCTTCTCGCCGGAGGCCCAGCAGCCCAGGTCCGGGGTGCAGTCCACGGTGTCGTACGAGCCGGTGTCGAGGGTGCGCCAGGTGCGGCCGCCGTCGGTCGTCAGGTCGGTGCCGGTGGGGCCGACCGCGAGAGCGGCGGTGCGGCTGTGCGGAAGCCAGGTGACGCCTGAGCGGTAGGCGGGCGGGGGCCGGTCCGCGGTGGTCCAGGTGCGGCCCCCGTCCGGGGTGACCGCCGCGGCCTTCGGCGAGGCCTGGTCGGCGCGGTAGTCGCCGCCGACCGCGAGGCCGTGGACCCGGTCGCGGAAGGCGAGGGCGAAGACACCGCGCGCCGGATCACCGGCGGGGACCGGGGTGTCGGTGGCGGTCCAGGTCAGCCCGCGGTCCGAGGAGTGCAGCACGCGCGCGCGTGCGCCCCCTCCCGTGGCCAGCCACACATCGCGGGGCCCCGAACCGACCAGACACTGCCCGCTCGCGGCGAAGCCGGCCTCGCCGTCCTGCGCGGCGGGCATCCCGGCGCTGGGCAGCACCTTCCAGGAACGGCCGCCGTCGCTGGTCGACAGGATGCGGAACCTGCCGTCCACCGGGTCGCTCATCGCCAGGCCGTGGCGCCGGTCCAGGAAGGTCAGGCAGTCGTAGAACGCCTTGGCGTCGGTGTTGCGGAAGGACTCCGTCCAGGTGGCACCGCCGTCCTCGGTCCTGAAGACACGGGACGCCTCGCCCTCCCCGATGGCCAGGACCACGGCCCGCCGCGCGTCGAACGCCTCGATGTCGCGGAACTCCAGGTCCGCTGCCCCGGACGGCGACACGTTCCGCCAGTGCCCGCCGCCGTCCGTGGTACGCAGCACGGTGCCCTTCGAGCCGGCCACCCACGCGGTGTCCCGGCCGACGGCGGACAGGCCACGGAACCGTACGTCCGTACCGCTGTCCTTGAGGGCCCAGTGCGGGGTCCTCGCCGCCTCGTGCGCGGGCGCGGGAACCGCCGCCGCGGGCACCGCCACCGCGAGCGCCGCGCCGAGCGCTGCCGCGCCCAGTCCCACGGTGACCGTCCGGCTCGTACGTCTCGTCTTCCCCAAGCCCCTCATGGCGGGCGAAGCTAGTCCACTCGCCCGATGTCGTCCAGATGGCCTCCCGCGGGAACCTTCGGGGCCCGCCCGGGTGTCCTCTCGGGTGTCCGGCGAGCGCGGGACGGAAAGGGATCATCACGGTCGGGGAAAGTTGATCTCCCCAGTGCATGACCTCGGTGACAGAGGTCACTCTCCTTACAGGTGCACGCGCCGGGTCATTTCTCCGTCTCTTCAATTGACCGGCCTCATCCGCCCGGAGTTCGTTCAGCCGTCACCAAGGGAGCCAGGCGTTGTCCACCGTCATCGAGCAGCCCGTTGAGGCACGCCTCGTCGCCGCCGCGCCGCGGATGCCGAGCATTCCCGCAACGCTCCACTACGACCGGACCGACCCGTTCGCCGTCCGTATGACCTTCCCCGCCCCCGCCACGCTCGAGGGCGTGGAGGTCTGCTGGACCTTCGCCCGCGAGCTGCTGGTGTCCGGCCTCGAGGACGCGGTCGGGTACGGCGACGTGCGGGTGCGGCCGTACGGCTACGACCGCACCGTGCTGGAGTTCCACGCGCCCGAGGGCACCGCCGTGGTGCATGTCCGCTCGGGCGAGGTGCGGAACTTCCTGCGGCTCACCACCGACCTGGTACCGGTCGGCCTGGAACACCTCCAGGTGGATCTGGACCACGATCTGGCGGAGCTCATGCGAGGCACCTGCTGAGCGGCGCGGTCGCCGCCCTCAGCGGGCGCGGCTCATCAGGGCGTTGAGCCCGGCGTAGTCGAGCCCGTCGGTCAGCGTCCCGTAGGTCCCCGTGCCCAGCAGCTCCCGCGCGGCACGCCGGACCAGGGCGTGCGCGGCCTGCGCGATGCTCGAACCCGCGCTGACCCGGGCCACCCCGAGGGCCGCCAGCTCGCCGACGGACGGCGCTCCGGGGCCCACCAGGATGTTCAGCGGGCCGTCGACACCCTCGACGAGCGCCTTCACGGTCACCGGATCGACGGCTCCGGGGACGAAGACGCCGTCGGCTCCGGCCGCGAGGAAGGCGGCAGCCCTCTCCAGGGTCTCCTCCACCCCGCCCGCGCCGCGCAGATACGTGTCGACGCGGGCATTGACGAACAGCGGTACGCCCGCCGCGTCGGCGGCCTCGCGGGCCGCCGCGATGCGCTCCGCCTGCTCGCCGACCGGGCGCAGCGGCCCGGCTCCCCCCGTGTGGAGCGCGTCCTCGATGTTCACGCCCACGGCGCCCGCCGCGAGTACGGCGCGGACCGTGTCCCCGACGCCCTGAGCGTCCGGCGCGTATCCGCTCTCGACGTCCGCGCTGACCGGCACCCCGACCGCGGCGGCGATCCGCGCGACGGCCGCGAGCGCGTTCTCCCTGTCCAGCCGGTCCCCGTCCGCCGTGCCCAGATCCCAGGCCAGCCCCGCGCTGCTCGTCGCCACCGCGGCCGCGCCGGCCTCTTCGACGATCCGGGCGCTGGCCGTGTCCCAGGCGTTCGGCAGCACGAGGGGGCGGCCGGGCACATGCAGGGCGCGGAAGGCGAGGGCGGTTTCGCGGAGCTGCTCGGTGTTCGTCATGGGAACGACCCAAGCACGGGCGGTGCGACGGGGGCTGGCGGGAATCCGACGTGAACGTGGCAGGCGCGCCCCCGTACGGGAACCCCGGCCCCCGGGGCGCGCGTCGGCCCCGCGCCCATGCGGTGCGGGGTGGCGGAAGCCGTGCCCGGCACCCCGCGCGCACGGGGCAAGGGGCCCGCCCACGCCCGTCGAGCCGAACGCGCCCGTGGCCGCCGCCCCACGTTCCGAGGAGAGCGGGGATCGACCCCCGGAACGTTCAGCTCCCGGTGGTCGAGGCCGTGGACGATGCCGTCGTCGTCGCCACGATCACCGCCGTACGGACCTCCTGGATGACCTTCCTCAGGGCCGGAGCCGCCGCGCCGCCGCGTTCGGTGAGTTCGTCGATGCGGGCCTTGTGGAGCTTGCGGTCCTTGGGCGACGCGAGCGTGCGGAGCTCGGCCGCGGTGGCGAGGGCCACGAGGGCGGCGTCGCGGTCGGAGACCTCGGCGACGGGCAGCGGTCCTTCCAGCACCTGCCGGGCCTCCGCGCGCAGCGCCTCCACGGCGGGCACCCGGTCCAGCTCGTACTCCACGGAGGGGAAGAGTCCGAGGACCCGCTTCCGCTCCGCCCTCAGGTATCCCCCGGCGGCGAGCTGGGCGCGTACGGCGTCCAGGGTGACCCGGGCCCGCAGCGTGACCCAGGGCTTCCACTTGCGGGGCCGGGACTCCGCGACGAGCTCCAGGAGCCCGTCGAGGACGAGGTCCCCTGTCCGGGAGTCGGGGTCCACGGGGGTGACGATGCCGTCGTCGTCGAGGAGCAGCCCGCGCTGGGCCAGCTCGGTCAGGGCACCGGCGCGCACCAGGTGATGCAGGTGGGTGGAGCCGGTGACCTTCAGCTTCGTGGTGTCCCAGGCCAGGAGGTAGAGCCGGGCGGGCAGCGAGAGCGAGCCGTTCGGCACGGGATCTCCTTGGTTCGTCGGGGTGGCGCGTTAATCCTTTGACAGCCCACCGGGCTGTCCCTACGGTGTACAGCGGTTCTGTTGCCGTCGAATGGAGAAGGACGTTGCTCGTCTGAGGTCTGAGACACCGCGTCACACAGCCGGTTCTGTCCGGCCCACGTGTGCGCAGCGTGCGACCTCGGCGTTCGAGCCGTCCTTCGGTACGGGCCTTCTTCTCGCTCTCCTCCGAACTGGATCGTCGTCGCCTCGCGGTGTCCCGTACGCGTACCCCCGACCGTATCCAGCAACCGCGAGGCCCTCATGTCAACGTTCCCCACCTCCGTCTCCTGCACCTCCCTGTCCTTCTCCTGGCCGGACGGCACCGAGGTCTTCGACGACCTCCAGATCGCCTTCGGACCCGGCACCACCGGGCTCGTCGGCGCCAACGGATCGGGAAAGTCGACCCTGTTGAAGCTCATCGCCGGAGACCTCACCCCTGCCGACGGCACCGTCCGGGTCGCGGGCGAGGTCGGCCATCTGCCGCAGAACGTCACGCTCGACACCGCCCTGCGGGTCGACGAGGCACTCGGCATCGCCGCCACCCGCGCCGCCCTGCACGCGATCGAGGCGGGCGACGCGGCGGAGGAGCACTTCGACGTCGTCGGGGACGACTGGGACGTCGAGGAGCGGGCCCGCGCGACTCTCGGCGAACTCGGCCTAGGACACATCGAGTTGGACCGCACGATCGGCGAGGTGTCCGGCGGCGAGTCGGTGCTCCTGCGGCTGGCCGCGCTCCTGCTGCGCCGGCCCGACGTCCTGCTCCTCGACGAACCCACCAACAACCTCGACCTGTACGCGCGGCAGCGGCTGTACGCGGCCGTGGAGGCCTGGTCCGGGGTCATGATCGTGGTCAGTCACGACCGCGAACTGCTGGACCTGGTCGACCAGATCGCCGATCTGCGGTCCGGTGAGGTCACCTGGTACGGCGGGAACTTCTCCGCGTACGAGGACGCGCTCGCCGGCGAGCAGGAGGCGGCGGAGCGCATGGTGCGCGTCGCCGAGTCCGATCTGAAGAAACAGAAGCGCGAACTGGTCGACGCTCAGGTCAAGTTGGCCCGGCGCAAGCGCTACGGCCAGAAGATGTTCGAGCAGAAGCGTGAGCCGAAGATCGTCATGGGTGCGCGCAAGCGGGCGGCCCAGGAGTCCGCGGGCAAGCACCGCATCATGCACGAGGAGAGGCTGAGCGAGGCGAAGGAGCGTCTCGACGAGGCGGTGGAGGCCGTACGGGACGACGACGAGATCAGGGTCGACCTGCCGTACACGGCCGTTCCGCCGGGGCGCACGGTCCTCACCCTCGACCGGCTGGAACTGAGGTACGGCGCACGGGTGGACGGCATGTTCGATCTACGCGGGCCCGAGCGGATCGCGCTGATCGGGCGCAACGGAGCGGGCAAGACGACGCTCCTGCGCACGATCGCCGGGGAACTGGACGCCGTGTCCGGTGAGGCACGCGCCCATGTGCCGCTGCGCTTCCTGCCCCAGCGGCTCGACGTTCTCGACGACGGGCTGACCGTCGCCGAGAACGTGGCCCGGTACGCGCCGGCCGCCACCAACAACCGGATCCGGGCGCGGCTGGCCCGCTTCCTGTTCAAGGGTGCGAAGGCCGACCAGCGGGCGGAGACGCTCTCCGGCGGCGAACGCTTCCGCGCGGCACTCGCGGCCCTGATGCTGGCCGACCCCGCGCCGCAGCTCCTGATGCTCGACGAGCCGACGAACAACCTCGACATGGCGAGCGTCCGTCAGCTCACCACGGCTCTGGAGTCGTACGAGGGGGCCCTGATCGTCGCGAGTCACGACATGCCGTTCCTGGAGTCGATCGGCATCACGCGACGACTGCTGCTGGAAGGAGGAGAACTGAAAGAAATCGCCGCGGAAACTGTCGGGTATCCCTCCTAGTGCGGGAGGCGGGGGCGGCCTAGCGTCGGGGGTGGGTGGCGCCCGACGTCAGGCCGGGGGGCTTTTGCGCGCGCGAACCGCGCTGCATGATGTTGCGCCGACACCCCCTGCCGATTCGGAGACCCACCCGTGCCCAGCCAGAAAGCGCTCGTACGCAGGCCCAGCCCCCGCCTCGCCGAGGGGCTGGTGACGCACGTGGAGCCGGCGGAGGTGGACGTCGACCTCGCGGTCGAACAGTGGGAGGCGTACACCGAGGCGCTGCGCACGCACGGCTGGGAGACGGTGGAGGTGGACCCGGCGGAGGACTGCCCGGACTCGGTGTTCGTCGAGGACGCCGTCGTCGTCTTCCGCAACGTCGCCCTGATCGCCCGCCCCGGCGCCGAGTCCCGGCGGGCCGAGACCGCGGGCGTCGAGGAGGCCGTGGCGCGTCTCGGCTGTTCGGTGAACTGGATCTGGGATCCGGGCACCCTCGACGGGGGCGACATCCTGAAGGTGGGCGACACGATCTATGTGGGCCGCGGCGGCCGCACGAACGCGGCCGGGGTCCAGCAGCTGCGGGCGGTCTTCGAACCGCTCGGGGCGCGGGTCGTCGCGGTCCCCGTCAGCAAGGTGCTGCATCTGAAGTCGGCGGTCACCGCACTGCCCGACGGGACGGTGATCGGGCACGAGCCGCTGGTGGACACCCCCTCGCTCTTCCCGCGCTTCCTGTCGGTACCCGAGGAGTCCGGGGCGCACGTGGTTCTTCTGGGCGGCGGCAGGCTGCTGATCGCGGCCAGCGCCCCCAAGACCGCGGAGCTGCTCGCGGATCTCGGCCACGAACCGGTTCCGGTGGACATCAGCGAGTTCGAGAAACTCGAAGGCTGTGTGACATGCCTCTCGGTCCGACTTCGGGAGCTGTACGCCTGAACGAGTGACCGAGACATCCGTCCACCCCCGCGACCTCGCCGTCCGGGCGCCTCCGGCGTGAGTCGGGGACGTCCGGGACCGCCCTCGAAACACCGCTGATCAGCGGTGTTTACGGGGACCTTAACCTACGGTGTCGTAACCTACGGAGACGTAGCCTACGATGCCGTAGGTTAGCTTTCCGCTCGCTGTCCCCGTCCCTCCCTGGAGCACCCGTGACGATCACTTCTCCTCACCTCGGCAGCCCGTCAGCCGCCTGGACCGACGCTCGCCTGCTGTACGCGTTGGAGGAAGTGGTCGAGACGGAGCTGAACCGCCATCTGAAGGTGGCCAAGGACTGGATGCCGCACGAGTACGTGCCCTTCAGCGACGCCCGCAACTTCCCGGGGATCTTCGAGGACGGCGAGGCCTGGGACAAGGAGCAGTCCAAGGTCACCGAGATCGGCCGGATCGCTCTGGTCGTCAACCTCCTCACCGAGGACAACCTCCCGAGCTACCACCACGAGATCGCCTCCCTCTTCGGCCGTGACGGCGCCTGGGGCACCTGGGTGCACCGCTGGACGGCGGAGGAGGGCCGGCACGGCATCGTGATGCGCGACTACCTGCTCGCCTCGCGCGCGGTGGACCCGGACAAGCTCGAAGCGTTCCGGATGCAGCACATGAGCGAGGGCTTCGAGTCGGACAACCGCCACTCGATGCTGCACTCGGTCGCGTACGTCGCGTTCCAGGAGCTGGCGACCCGCATCTCGCACCGCAACACCGGTCACCAGTCGGGCGACCCGGTCTGCGACCGGATGCTGGCGCGCATCGCGACGGACGAGAACCTGCACATGGTCTTCTACCGCAACCTCCTGAAGGCCGCGTTCGAGCTCGCCCCCGACCTGACCATGCAGGCCGTCCGTGACGTCGTCGTCAACTTCCGGATGCCCGGTCACGGCATGCCCGGCTTCGAGCGCATGGCCGCGCAGATGGCCATCGGCGAGGTCTACAACATGCGCATCCACCACGACGACGTGCTCCAGCCCGTGCTGCGCCACCTCAGGGTCCTGGAGATGGACGGCCTCGGACCCGAGGGCCTCCAGGCGCAGGAGGAGCTCGGCTTCTTCATGGGCGGCCTGGACTCGGAGGCCTCGAAGTTCGACGAGAAGCTCGCCGCCCGCAAGGCCCGTATGGCGGCCCGCGCGAGCGCGTAGCTCCTCCCGCCGGCGCCCGGCTCCGGCTAGCCCGCGCACACGGCTCGGTCGCCCCTACGGCCGCCCCGCTCCGACACGCGGCTCCGCACTCAGCCCCCGGCTCACACCACCCCGCCTCACGCGGGGACGTGACCAGGGGCTCGCGCGTGTCCGGACGGGCGCCGAGGCGGGGCGCAGCCGTTCACTCCTGGGCGGTCAGCCGGTTCAGCGCGGCGTCCCTGACGTCGGGTACCGGGTGGCGGCGCAGGGCTCTCAGGCGGTCCCTCCAGGGGGCGGCCCAGCCCGTACGGGTGCCGATCGCGGCCGTCACGGCCACGGCGAGAAGCCCCTCGGCATGGCCGCCGTGGGCCGCGAGGCGCCGTACGGCGTCCAGGAGCGCGTCGGGGTCGCCGGCCCGCGACCGCAGCCGGGTCTCCAGGTCTTCGGCCGTCCGGACGGCGAGGGCCGGGCGGCCGGTGGTGAGGGCCGCCAGCCGCTCCAGCCACCGCGGGTCCGTGTCCAGGTCCAGATGGGTCACGGCGAGCGCGGCGGCCTGCGGCACGAAGGCGTCGTAGCGGGCGAGCAGTTCCACGGCGGCCAGGGCGGCGGGGCGGACCGCCTCCGGGTCCGTGGCAGCGCTCCGGCCGAGACAGGCGACGAGGTGGGCGAGGCGCTGCCGGGCGGGCCGGTCCCGCCGCTCCTCCGCGTCGGCGCGGCCCGAGCCCCCCGCTTCCGTCCCGACCAGTGCCTCTGCTCCGGCTCCTGCTCCGGCTCCAGCTCCCGGTCCGACTCCCATTCCTATGCCGGCTCCGACTCCTGCTCCTGCTCCTGCACCGGCTCCGACTCCCGTTCCGGCACCGACTCTTGTTCCTGTTCCGGCACCGACTCCTGTTCCTGTTCCTGTTCCTGTTCCTGTTCCGGCACCGGCACCGGCTCCTGCTCCTGTCGCTGCCCCGGATCCGGATGCCGCCGCTCCGGCCGCTGCCACCGCCCCCGCCGCCGTGTCCGCCTCCGCGAGCGTCTTCAGGGCCCGCTCGAACCCGTCGACGCCTCCCGGCGAGCCCGCCGCCACGGCGACCAGCCCCTGGGCCGCCGCGCGCCAGCTCGTACGGTCCGTGAGGTCCGTGGTGGCCGTGGCCAGGACCGTGGGGGCCTCCGGGGACCACGGAGCCCAGCGGGCGAGGGCGGCGAACGCGAGGGCCGCGGTCTCGGGGTCGTCGGTGGCGGTCACCTCCCGGACCAGTCGGGCGTAGCGCTCGCGATGCGGCTCGGGCAGGTCGAGCGCGGTCACCCGAAGGACCGCGGCGCGCAGCACCGGCTCGGCGCCCGCGGCATCGCGCAGCACGCCCCAGACCGGTTCCTCGTCGAGCAGACCGCCCGTGAAGGCCACGACGGCGGCCCGTACGTCCATGTGGGCGCCCGGGACGGCGTACGCCTCGGTCAGCAGCTCGGCCGCGCGTGCTGCCGGAAGCCGGACGGCGGCGAGCCGGGCGGCCTCCTTGCGGCTGGTCACCTTGGTGTCCGGCGCGGACAGCACCGCGCGCAAGGGCCCGGCCAGGCGTGACGGCGCGGCGTACCGGGATGCCCGCGTGGCCGCGTGCACGGCGACCCGCGCCCGGTCGTCGCCCGCGCGGGCCAGCAGCTCGGGCAGCGCGTCGGCGGGCCGGTCGGTGCGGGCGAGGGCGGCCAGGGCCGCTTCGGCGAGCACCACGTCCGGGGCCTTCGTCCAGCGCCGTACGAGCTCCGCGCCGCGGCCGGGGACGAGCGCGGCGAGCGTGAGGGCAGCGGCCCGCTGGTGCAGGGGCGATCCGGCGTCCTCGACCTCCTCGGTCAACTGCCGCACAGCGGCGCACTGTTGGCGCGGCACCCAGCGGCGTACATCGCGGTCCACCGGTGCGGTCCAGGGGGTGCCCCTGGACAGGAAGCGCCCGAACGGCGGGGCTTCGGCGAGCAACGGATCGAGCAGGTCGGTGCGGCGCCGGGTGACGACCTGGAGGACGGGCCACAGTGCGGCCGCCGAGGGTTCCAGGGCGAGGATGCGGGACACCCGCTCGTCCCGGGTCGCGGGCGGCTCCAGCCAGAGATCGACGGCGGTCCGCACCGTGGTGTCGTTGCCGTACCGGATCGCCTGCCACAGCAGTTCCTGGAGTTCCGGCATGCCGGCGGCGCGGCGCCCCACCGCCCGGGCCACGGCGAAGGCGAGGCTGTAGTCGGCCTTCTCGGCGCCCGCCTCGATCCACGGCAGCAGAGCCTCGTACACCTGGTGTTCCTGGCCCCGGCGCAGCTCGGCGTCCAGCCGGCCGAGGTCCGCGCCGCCGGTGCTGCCGGAAATCCGGACCAGGGTGCGCAGCGCCCAGTTCACCAACTCCCTCGATCCGCCCGCCGCATGTTCACGTAGGACGGACAGGGCGAGCACGCTGAGGTGCCGACGGGTGGCGGGCGAGGAGTCGCGGGCCTCGACCGCGTCCGCGGTGATCCGGTCGAGGCAGGGTTCGGCGTCCTCGGTGAACAGTGCGGGCCGCACTCCGGACAGCGCCCCGAGCGCGGCCGAGCGCACCGGGTCCTGTTCGTTGCGCAGCCGCCCCATGTCCTCCAGTACGGAGGTGACGGCGGCGCTGTCCCCGGACCGCTCGGCATTGCGGATGAGCAACGGCCAGGCCTGCGCGCGGTCTTCGGCGGCGGGCCGCCGGGTGGCCTCGTCGAGGCGGTCCCGCACTTCGGCGACGGGCAGGAAGGACTCCGCGAGCAGCAGGGGATACCGGGCGGCGCCGCGTTCGCGCGCCTCGGCTGCCATCCGCCGGGCTTCCTCGGCGACGCAGCTTCTGGGCAGTGCCTCGAGGACGAGTGCGTCGACCGTGCCGGGACCGGCACCGCGGCCCTCCTCGACGGCCCGGTAGAAGGCGTGGCGCCGCGCGGGCGGCAGGGCTCTCAGGAGCGGCGCGAGGTCGCCGGACTCGGCCAGGAACCGTCCGTACGAGATGAGTTCGGGCGCGCCCGAGCGGGCGAGTCTGCGCAGGACGTCCGGCCCCGGTGCCCTGCCGCGGCGGACGGCGGTCTCGGCCGGGGCGAGCAGCAGCCGGAGCAGACGGCTCGCGTCGGCGGTCGCGAACCGCGGCAGGTGGAACCGCAGTTGATGGGGAAGAGTGGCGGGGCCGAGGCGTTCCAGCAGGTCGAGTACGCGGATCGGGTCCGCTGCGACGGCGGCGGACACCCCCGCCGCGTACCGGCTCCACCAGGTGCCGCGCAGCGCTTCGGGCAGCGCGGCCAACTCCGCTTCGGCGACGTCCAGAAGGAGGCCGGGGTGGCGCTCCGCGAGCGTCTTCCAGCCGGTGACGGCGTGGAAGAGCGCGGGCAGCAGTCGGCCGGCCGTACGCGCGGTGCAGCCGGGCAGGAGTCGCGCCGCCTCCGCGTCGCCCCATCGGCTCCGCAGCCCGTCCACCAGCCGGTCGGCGAGCGTGGTGCGCCGACCCGAGACGATCGCGCGCAGCAGCTCCCGGCGAACCGCTTCCGGCGCGTCGTCGAGCGCCGACTCGTAGGCGGAGTCGGGCACATGGAGGCTCTCGGCGACCCGCAGGGCATGCCCGCGCACGAAGGCGTCCGGGTCGGCGATGCGGCCCGCGATCCACTCGGCGTCGCGTCCGACGGACGCCGCGACGATGCCGATCCCCCGCTCGTAGGGGCCGCGCGCGTCGAGTTCCTCGAGCACCGGGCGCGGCTCGTCCATCTCCCGTACACGCAGGGCGAGTTCGCGCATGCGCTGCGGATAGGGCAGCGGATCGAGAGCGTTGAGCAGGCTGTCGACGAGCTGCTGCGGACTGCGGTTCATGCGGGGATTGTGCCTGTCGGCGGTGGAACGGCGAACCGGTTTCCCGGTTGCGGGCGGCGGACGCCCGAGCCATCACCCGCCCGTAAGGGACGGGACCGGCGTCATTCCCTGGCGCGTCGGAGGCCCAGGCGCTCCTTCTCGGAGAGACCGCCCCACACTCCGAAGCGTTCGTCGTTGCTCAGCGCGTAGTCGAGGCACGCGGAACGCATCTCGCACATCCCGCAGATGCGCTTCGCCTCGCGCACTGAGCTGCCCGGCTCGGGAAAGAAGAAGTCCGCCCCCGTCTGCGCGCACAACGCCTGCTGCTGCCAGGCGATGTCGGCCGGAGTGATCGTTTCCAAGTGCATGGTCAGGATCGTGCCTCGCGGCGAAAAACGTTCGATCAACGCGGGATCAACGCCGTGTTCCGAGGCGTCCGGCCGCCCCGATGATGGACCGCGGAAGCGTCCGGGACACGGCGGCGCGCGGTGCGGCGCGCGAACAATACGAATCCCTCCGGCCACCGAGAGTGACGGGGGCCGCCGCCTCGTACGGGCTGCGCGTCCCGGCGGCGATTGTCAGTGGGCGGTGGAAGACTCGGCATCAAAGGCAACGAGATCACCCAAAGGAGGGCAATGATGCTCACCACCCGTTTCGTCAACGGCGCCCCGAACTGGCTGGATGTCGGCACAGCCGACATCGAAGGCGCCACCTCCTTCTACGGAAGCCTCTTCGGCTGGCAGTTCCAGTCGGCGGGGCCCGACGCCGGTGGCTACGGCTTCTTCCAGGTCGACGGAAAGACCGTGGCCGGCGGCATGCAGATCACCGCCGAACAGGGTCCGCCGTCCTGGAACGTCTACTTCCAGACCCCGGACGCCGAAGCCACGGCCAAGGCGGTCGAGCAGGCCAAGGGCACCGTGCTGATGCCGCCCATGGACGTGATGGGCGAAGGCCACATGGCCATGCTCGCCGACAAGGCGGGCGTCATGTTCGGCATCTGGCAGCCGGGCCGGACGAAGGGCCTGGGAATGGCCGGGGACCCGGGCTCGCTGTGCTGGGTCGAGCTCTACACCCCGGACATCGCGGCGGCCGCCGCGTTCTACAACTCGGTCTTCGGCTGGAACACCTCGGCGGTTCCGTTCCCCGGCGGCACCTACACCTGTATCAACCCGGCGGAGACCGAGGTGGAGGACATGTTCGGCGGAGTCGTGCCGCTCGCCGACGACCCGGTCGAGGCGAAGTCCGGTGCGTACTGGCTGCCGTACATCGAGGTCCCCGACACGGACGCCGTGGTCTCCAAGGCCCAGGAGCTCGGCGGCACGGTCCGTGTGCCCGCGACGGACATGGAGGGCGTCGGCCGCGTGGCCAAGCTCGCCGACCCGTACGGGGCCCGCTTCGCGGTGATCAAGAGCGCACCGCGGCAGAGCTGACGTTCCCGGTCGGCGGGATCCGGCCACACGAGGTCCCGCCGATCGCCGTCGCCCCGGGTCGACTCACCGATTCCCCGGGCACCTTGACCCCACACGGGAGTGGGCGAGGAGCGGGAGGGGGCAAGGACAGGAGGGGGGCGAGAACCGGGAGTGGGCGAGGACAAGAGGGGGCGAGAACTGGAGGGGGCGAGAACTGGGAGTGGGCGAGGACGGGAGGGGGGCGATAACCGGAACGGGCGAGGACCGGAACGGGGCCTGACGCCCTCGCGTCGGGCCCGGGGTCAGGGACCTACGCGGAGGCCCGCTTCACGACCGTCGTCGGCAGGACCACGCCGGAGGGTTCGGCCACCTGGCCGTCCGTCGCCGCCCCGCCCTCCAGCCCGCGGATCAGCAGCCGGGCCATCAACCGGCCCATCTCCTCTATGTCCTGACGGACCGTCGTCAGCGGCGGATCGGTCTGCTCGGCGATCGGCAGCATGTCGTCGAAACCGATCACGGCGACGTCCTCGGGCACCCGGCGCCCCTGTTCGCGCAGCACGCGCAGCACACCGAGGGCGGACAGGTCGTTCGCCACGAACACCGCGTCCACGTCGGGGCGGCGCTCCAGCAGTTCCCGCATCGCGCGTTCGCCGCCCGCGGGTGTGAAGTCCCCCTGCGCGACGAGCGCCGGATCGACGTCGGCCATGACATCCCGGAAGCCGTCCAGCCGGTCGACCGCGGACGTCTGGTCGAGGGCACCGGTGATGTGGGCGATGCGGGTCCGCCCGAGACCGAGGAGGTAGCGAACGGCCTGGCGGGCACCGCCCCGGTTGTCGCAGTCGACGTACACCGCCTCACGGACGCCGTCGCCCCAGCCGGGCCGCCCGCCGAACACGGTCGGCACACCCGCGCCGTGGATCAGGCCGGGCAGCGGGTCGTCGAGGTGCAGCGAGAAGACGAGCGCACCGTCGACGTGGCCGCCGGCGAGATAGCGGGCGACGCGCGCGTGGTCGTCGCGGCCCTCCGTGAGCAGCAGCACGAGTTGTGAGTCGTGCGCCGTCAGTTCCTTGCTGATGCCCCGGAGTTGGAGGGCGAAGAAGGGGTCGGCGAAGACTCTGGTCTCCGGCTCGGCGATCACGACGGCGACCGCGTCGTGGCGCCGGGTGACCAGGCTGCGGGCGGCCTGGTTCGGCACGTAGCCGAGTTCTTCGACGGCCCGGCGCACCCGCTCGACCAGCGGCTCGCGGACCCCGTCCCCACCGTTCACCACCCGCGACGCGGTGGCCCGGGAGACCCCGGCCCGCGCGGCCACGGCCTCCAACGTCGGGCGCGACGCTGTCTCGGTCACCTCAGGGCACCTCCTCGGCGGATGCCGATCAGGATAGCCGCGCGGCCGGTCGCTCCGTGAGATCGCTCCCCGATCAACGAAATCGGCTCGAACCGAGCCCAGGATCTCGAACCGAGCCCGGGAAACGGTCGGGGGTGGGCCTGTTCGTCCGGGTCCGCCGGGCGGCCGGCAGGTCAGCGACTCAGCCCGCGCACGTGCGCGTCGGCCACCTGCCGGGCATCGGCGTCACCTCTGGCCGACACCCCACACCCAACGCCCAACACCCCACGGCTCTACGGCTCCACGGCTCCACGGCTCCACGGGCGATCAGGTGCTCGGCGGCTCGGCGTCCTCGTGCTTGGCCCGGCTCGGCTGTACCCGCTTGGGCTCGCCCGGCATCTTCGGGTACTCCGGCGGATAGGGGAGGTCACCGAGGCCGTGGTCGTGCTCGTCACGGCTGGCGAGTTCCAGCAGGGCCTCGAGGGAGAAGGCGTGGTCGTCCATGTCGGCGTGCACATCGCCGAGTTCGGCGAAGCGTGCCGGCATGGTCGCCAGGTCGAAGTCCCGGGGCCTGGCGTCCTCCACCTCGTCCCAGCGCAACGGCGCGGAGACCGGGGCATGCGGGCGGGGACGTACGGAGTAGGCGGAGGCGATGGTGCGGTCGCGCGCGGTCTGGTTGTAGTCCACGAAGATCTTCTCGCCTCTCTCCTCCTTCCACCACGCGGTGGTGACCTGATCGGGCATACGGCGTTCGAGCTCGCGCCCGACGGCGATGGCGGCCCGGCGGACCTGCGTGAAGGTCCAGCGCGGCTGGATCGGCACGAAGACGTGCAGCCCGCGGCCCCCGGAGGTCTTGGGCCAGCCGCGCAGATCGCCGTACTCGTGGAGGACCTCGCGCAGTTCGTGGGCTGCGCGCACCGCGTCGGCGTAGTCGGTGCCGGGCTGCGGGTCGAGGTCGATGCGCAGTTCGTCGGGGCGGTCGACGTCGTCGCGGCGGACCGGCCACGGGTGGAACGTGAGCGTGCCGAACTGCGCGGCCCACAGCACGGCGGCGGGCTCGGTGGGGCACATCTCGTCGGCGCTGCGGCCACTGGGGAAGGTGATGTGGGCGGTCGGGATCCAGTCGGGCATGTTCTTGGGCGCCCGCTTCTGGAAGAAGGACTCGCCGGTCACCCCGTCCGGGTAGCGCTCCAGGGTGGTGGGGCGGTTGCGCAGGGCGCGCAGGATGCCCTCGCCGACGGCCAGGTAGTACTGGGCGAGGTCCAGCTTCGTGAAGCCGCGCTCCGGGAAGAAGATCTTGTCGGGGCTGGACAGACGTACGCTCCTGCCGGCCGCTTCGAGTTCCACCGCATCGCCCATGCGAGCCACGGTAGGCGCAGCACGCATGCCGCGCACACCGGGCGGATGCCCGCGCCGCCGCGCAGAATCGGAGCATGGACCTGCCGGTGATGCCGCCCGTTAAGCCGATGCTCGCCAAGTCCGTCGCGAAGATCCCGCCGGACATGCACTACGAGGCGAAGTGGGACGGTTTCCGGGCGATCGTGTTCCGGGACGGCGCCGAGCTGGAGATCGGCAGTCGCACCGGCAAGCCGCTGACCAGGTATTTTCCCGAGCTCGTCGAGGCGTTGCGGGAGCGTCTGCCGGAGCGCTGCGTGATGGACGGGGAGATCGTGATCGCCAGGGAGGGGCGGCTCGACTTCGACGCGCTCACGGAGCGGATCCACCCGGCGGACTCACGGGTGCGGACGCTGGCCGAGAGGACCCCCGCCTCTTTCGTCGCCTTCGACCTGCTGGCGCTGGCCGAGGAATCGCTGCTCGACGTTCCGCTGGGCGACCGGCGCGCCCTGCTGGTGATGGCCCTGTCCGGGGTGACGGCGCCGGTGCACGTGGCGCCGGCGACCACGGACCGCGAGGTGGCGCAGCGGTGGTTCGAGCAGTACGAGGGGGCGGGGCTCGACGGGGTGATCGCGAAGCCGCTCACGCTGCCGTATCTGCGCGACGAGCGGGCCATGTACAAGATCAAGCACGAGCGGACGGCGGATGTGGTGGTCGCCGGGTACCGCTTCCACAAGAGCGGGCCGGTCGTCGGGTCGCTGCTGCTCGGTCTGTACGACGACAAGGGCACGCTCCAGCACGTGGGCGTGAGCGCCGCGTTCACGATGAAACGGCGGGCCGAGCTGGTGGAGGAGCTGGAGCCGTTGCGGCTGGAGGACGCGGCGGAGCATCCGTGGGCGGCCTGGGCGCAGGAGTCGGCGCACGAGACGGCTCGGTTGCCGGGAGCACCCAGCCGGTGGTCGGCGAAGAAGGACCTGTCCTGGGTGCCGATCAGGCCGGAGCGGGTGGCCGAGGTGGCGTACGACCATATGGAGAACGGCGTGCGGTTCCGCCATACCGCCCGGTTCCGCCGATGGCGCCCCGACCGCACCGCCGAGAGCTGCACCTACGGGCAGCTGGACGAGCCGGTGGGCTATGACCTCGCGGAGATCCTCGGGCCGCAAGGCTGACGCGCGGGACGCGGAACGAGTACCTCCACGGTTCTGTTTCCCCCAGCCCGGGCCTTCCCGCCGAGCCGAGCAGCTCAGTCGACGCGCACAGTCAGAAACGATCGGGCTTGGCCACCGATGAACTGATGAGCGGACAATCGATGGCACGGGACAGGTGGCACGGTGGGCATACGAGAGATGGTGCGGATGCGGCGCGGCGCTTGGGCGGCGGCGCTGCTGGCCGTCACGGTGACGGGCTCCCTGATGACGGGCTGCACCGCGGGGGACGGATCGGGCGGCGGACCGGTCGACGACAGCCGGGCCCCGAGCCGGAGCGACGGTCCGGACCCGAGCGGGAGCGGAGAGCCGGACGCTGGCCCGGTGCTCGCGGTGAAGATCGACAATGTGCCCGCCGCCCGCCCCCAGACGGGGCTGGACGCGGCGGACGTGGTGTACGCGGAACAGGTCGAGGGCGGTCTGAGCCGGCTGATGGCGGTCTTCGCGAGCACCTACCCGAAGGCCGTCGGGCCCGTGCGCAGTGCCCGCGAGTCGGATCTGGAACTGCTGCGGCAGTTCGACGAGCCGACGCTCGCCTTCTCCGGGGCCCAGCGCAAGCTGCTGCCGCTGATCGACGAGGCACCGCTCGATCCCCAGCTGCCGGGAAAGGTGTCCGGCGCCTGGTACCGGGGCGCGGGCAAGGCCGCGCCGCACAATCTGTATCTGCACCCGGAGCGGCTGGTGGGCTCCGCGCCGGGCGACGCCGCGCTGACCACGGGCTTCAGCTACGGTGCGGCGCCCTCGGGCGGCACGCCCGAGACCTCCCGCACCGTGCGCTTCCCGTCGGCCCGCTTCACCTTCACCTGGTCCGCCGAGCGGAAGCGCTGGCTGGTGGCCATGGACGGCACGCCGACGGTGACGACCGAGGGCACCTCGGTGGCCGCGGCGACGGTGGTCGTCCAGTACGTGAAGGTGCGCGAGTCCAAGTACCACGACGTCCTCGGCAACAACTCGCCGTACACGGAGTCGGTGGGCTCGGGCACCGCGCAGGTGCTGCGCGACGGCCGCTCCTTCGACGCGAAGTGGACGCGGTCCGGAGCGGCCGACGGCACACGGTTCACGACGCCGGACGGCGCGCCGATGAACTTCGCCAGGGGCCAGGTGTGGGTGGTCTTCGCCAAGGCCTGAGAACCGCCTGCCCCCGGCAGTCCCTAGTGCCGCGACAGGCAACGTTCGCCCCGTCGCGACTCCCGGCACGCACTCTCGCCGCACCGGCCGAAAGCCCAAGTACATCCAGTACGAGG
>NZ_JBHWVI010000054.1:0-44372 GCF_042737005.1 Streptomyces sp. NPDC060027 | reverse complement strand
TCCTCGTACTGGATGTACTTGGGCTTTCGGCCGGTGCGGCGAGAGTGCGTGCCGGGAGTCGCGACGGGGCGAACGTTGCCTGTCGCGGCACTAGTTCTGGGCTCCGGTGGGCACCGCCTCCTCGGTGATGCCGACCGGCTGCGGCTCGGGCTGGGCCGACGGCGCGGGAAGCGCCCTGCGCAGCAGTACGGCGACCAGTGCGGCCATCGCGAGGAGTACGCCGATGGAGACGAAGGAAGCGATCTCCGTACCGTGGGCGAAGGCGTCGTGGGCTGCCGCGCTCAACTCACCACCGACCCGGCCGGGGAGTTCGCCCGCCACGGCGGCCGCCTCGGAGACGCTGCTGCGCGCCGCCTCGTGCGCCGCTCCGGTGACACCGGAGGGCAGGTTGTCGTCGAGGGTGGCGCCGTAGACCGCGGTCGCCAGGCTGCCGACGAGGGCGATGCCGACCGCGCCACCCAGTTCGTTGGTGGTGGAGGCCAGTGCGGACGCGGCTCCGGCCCGCTCGACGGGGGCCGCCTGGACAATGGTGCCGATCCCGAGCGCCATCACCGGGGCGAGACCGATGAACATGATCGCGGACGAGACGACCACCAGCGCCGTGCCGGAGTTCCCGTCGATCTGCGTCAGCACGCCGAAGCCGACGGAGCCGACCAGCAGACCGGCGATCAGCACGGGCGGGGTGCCGATCTTCTGGGAGATGCCGGTACCGACCACCGCCGCGACGATGCCGGGGATGATGACCGGAAGCTGCCACAGACCCGCTTCGGCCGGCGACATACCGAGCACTACCTGCATATGGGTGGTGGCCAGCAGGTACTGGATGCCGCCATTGGTCTCACTATGCGAGACACCCCATTGAGCTACATACCGACTCGCACGCATGTTACGTCCCGCTCGAGACTAACTCGACCTCAGCTCTGCTTCAGCATTCCTGGGGGGAGGCACGCAAGCCGTCGTCGTGGTCAGACGGCGGGCGAGGGCTGCCGTTCCACGCGGGCCACGTGCCACCGTAGGACGAGGGACAGCACCCAGGCGAGCAGGAACAGACCGGTGGCCACCACCACGGTGCACCAACGCAGGTCCGCGTCGGCCACGCGATCGCTGCCCACCCCGGGGTGGAGAGTCGACAGCAGGACGTGGAAGAAGAAGAACAGGCCTGTCAGGTAGAGGGCGTACCAGGCGGGCTTGCTCCAATCCTTCAAGTGGCGTCCGTCCATGCCCGACAACGGGAGCAGGCCGAAGACCACCACTTCGATGCCGGCGACGGCGGCCAACCCGACGGCGTAGGCGGCGACGTAGGGCAGGCTGCCGGGAGCCGCGTGCTCCGTCCGGGCGGCGGCGATCAAAGGTGCGCCCAGCACCCAGACGAGGACCGCGGCCGCCAGCACGCAGATCCCGCCGATCAGGACCGCCTGGCCCCTCCGCGTGCCACCGGGTGGCGTTCCACCACCGGAAGGCCGCACCCCGGCCGCGATGTACACGGCGACCAGGCCGTAGACGTAGGGGACCGGGAACTCGAGGAACCGGGACATCGCCGTCATCGCGACGGCCAGCAGCAGTCCCGCGGGGATGACCTTCAACTGCGAGGTGATCGCGCCCTGCGGCGGGTGAAGCAGCGAGTCCTTGGTCTTCTCGTAGGCCACCAGGATGATGAGCATCCCCGCGGCGGCCCCGACGATCTTGATCGCGGTCGAACCGCTCCACCCTGTTCCGGCGTCGGCCCAGACGGCCAGAGAGCCGCCCAGCAGGGCGAATCCGCACATCGTGACCCACCCGGGCATGCTGATCCGCCGAGATCGCCCGGTCCGCCGCGCCCGCCTCGCCCGCTCCTCCCGACGGCGGCGCCACCAGCGGGTCAGCGCGTTGTCCGCCAACTGGGAGGGAAAGGCCCGCTCCAGGAGGAGGACGAGCACGAGGAACCACGCGGCCATCGCGGCCGACCCGGCCACGTCCTTCAGCTTCCAAGAGACGTCGGCCGGGGTGTGCAGCGACCCGACGAGCCCCGACACCGGCTTGTCGTGGTCCTCTGCAGGGTCGTCGGGGTCTTGGTGCCCGACGTGGCCGGGCTTGCCGGAAGCGCCGCTCGGGTGCGAAGCACCACCGGTCGGGTGGCCCCGTGACGTGGAGGCACTGGGTGACGGTCCGGGCGAGTCGGTACCGCCCGTGGGCGGGGGTGTGATCGCTCCTCGGCCCCCCTCGTGATGACCGGTGGATCCCTGGGGGAGCGCGAAGAACGTCAGCTCCTCGGACGTGGGCAGGGTGATCTCACCCGCCTTCTCCCGAGACAGCCCTGGGCAGGTCAGTTCCACACTCAGGCGGCCCTTCAGGTCGTCCGGTAGGTGCGCGTGGAGATCGATGAACTCCCATTGTCCCGCCCGGGCGTTGCCCTCGAACGAGTCCCTGTCCAGCCAGGTGTCCAGCCGGTGACCTCCAATGACGATGTCACCCCGCGTGCAGGCGACCGGGTGGTCGGTGATGTGGATGGTGACGTCGTGGGGCACTCCGGACGGAGTGACGACGACCTCCGGGGGTTCCACGGTGAAGGTGCCCGAGTCCCGCGTCTCCGCCGGACGCCCGCACGCCGCGGTCACTTCGTGCCGCCCCTTCTCGGCGGTGGACGGGACGGTGATCGAGCTGTTCAGCGACCCGTTCTCGTCCGGCGTCCCTTCCTCGACCAACTCCCCGTCCCAGAGAAGGTCGACTCCGGATCCCTCGTCGCAGACGAAATCCGTGCCGCCGATCGTCAAAGGGGTCGACGGGGCCCCGGAGTCGGATGACAGCGTGATCTCCGGTCGGGGTCGGGGCCGGGACGGCTCGGCGACCTCGAATTCGGCTTGGGCGGTGGGCCCTTCGACGTCCGCGCACCGTGCCGTCATCTCGTACACCCCCGGAGTGGCGTCCTCCGGCACCACGACCGGTTGGTCGAAGGTTCCGGTGTCGTCGACCAACAGCTCGACAGGCGCCTGCCCCTCCACGGAGAACGTCAGGGGGCCCGCCGCCGTACCGTCCCCTTCCGCGGAGCAGGCGAAATGTGTGCCGCTCACCGTGAAGGTCTGGCCCTGCTTCACCTTGACGAAGGGAGGTGACAACGAGGGATCGGGGGGCGGCGGCGAGGGAGTGTCTTCCGTCGCAGTGTCCGTCGGTTGCGGAACGGGCCGCGTCCCGAGGGGAGTTGCCTGTGCCCACATCTGTCCCGGCCCATGAAGCGCCGGGGCATCGGCGACCGCCCGCGCCCCACCGCTCGGACCGACCGCCGTCGGCATCACCGCCATTCCGACGAGCACCGACACAGTGGCGACCGCGCCCCACACTCCGCGGTACCTCACCCGACCGGCAGGCCTCATGGCCGTCCCCCTCCCCCGCCCGCACGGCCCCACCCGGCCGTGTCCCCCTGGGCTCAGCAAGTCCGACGAACCAGCACGCTCCTTCGTTTCCGCACATGGGGGCGTACGAGGGCGTGATGCGGTGCAGGGGAATTTCACGCGCCACCGGCGTACGCCCCGCGTCACCCCGCGGGGGCTCGGCGCCCCCGACAGCACGAGAGTTCTCCGAGCGCGCCAGCGTCACCGAGGCAGGCCGTGTCGGCGGCTCGGCGCGATGGGTCCGCATGGTTCAGACAGTGCGCGAGATCGCCCGGACCGGCCGAGGTTCAGAACACGGGGTCGGTCACTGCCTCCACGCAGGGGCGGTCCGCGCGCCGCCCGTCACTCGCCGCCTCCACGCAGGAGCGGTCCGCGCGCAGCCATCACTCGCCGCGTCGATGCGAATGCGCGGCTGCGTCAGCTCGCCCTCTGGGCGACGGCCGGGGCGTCGTGGGTGCGCTCGTGTTCCACTCGGGCCGTTTCCAGGAGGCTCCGCCAGGAGGTGACGGTCGGCCGACGGCGCAGCAGGGCGCGGCGCTCGCGCTCGGTCATGCCACCCCACACACCGTGCTCGATGCGCTGGTCCAGCGCATAGGCGAGGCATTCGGTGAGTACGGGGCAGCCACTGCACAGTATTTTGGCCCGGTTCTGTGCGGCGCCCTCGACGAACAGGTCGTCAGGGTCGGCCGTTCGGCACAGTCCCCGGTCGCTCCAGTCGGTGCTCGTCATCTCGTGATGCCGTCCTCTCCCCTGGCCCCCGCCTGCGAGTTACCCCTCCGCCCTGGGCAACAGGCATATGACACTACGCCTTTTGAGGACCGTCACTCTATCTGCCGTACGTCACCACACCTTCGAGTGAGCGCCGCTTGCCTCCTGCGCCCAGCAGCGCTATGGAGGTCCGGAACGGCTTGCGGTGCGACCCAAAGGCCGACTTGGCGGGTTTGTCGGTCGCACCGGCCCGGGTCGCGGTTCCTGTCCGTGTCCTTACGGTCGCTCTGGGCGGAGTTGTGGTCGTGGAGGTTGGATTGATCACGTCCGAGCGCCCACGGCGCGACATCCTCGGCGCCGGCGGCTGTCGTTTCACCCTTCCTCGTACGGCGCTTTCACGTCCACCGGCGGCAGCGGCGGATAGCGTCCGAGGAATTGCACGGTGAAGGCGGCAGGAAAGCAGGAGTTGAGTCATGTCCCGGAACAAGCAGACCGTCGAGACCTATCTGGACGGCTTCCGCAAGAACGATCACGCACAGATCCTGAGTTGTCTGACCGATGACATCGAGTGGACCGTCTTCGGCGGCTTCCGTCTGACCGGCAAGGAGGCGTACGACGCCGCCATCGAGGGCCCCGGCTTCGTACCGCCGCCGCAGTTGGAAGTCGTGCGCATGGTCGAGGAGGAGGACGTGGTCATGGCCGAACTGGGCGGAACGGTGAAGCGCGACACCGGAGAGGTGATGCGCATGTCGATGGCCGAGGTGTTCCGGATGCGCGACGGGAAGATCTGCGAGCGCCGCGCGTGGGTGATCGAACTCAAGGAGAACGACTACCGCTGAGCTCGCCGTCGGCGCCGGTGCCGGCCGGTGAAGCGTTCCGGACCTGTGCGAAGTCCGCCGCTCACCTCAGGTGTCGGCCCGGTCCGCGAGCACCGTCTCGCGGAAGGCGGCAACCACGGGCCGCAGATCAATCCGGTGCCAGGCCGCCCAGAGCTGAACGGACCCCTCGTACCAGGGCAGTTCACGGACCGCGACGCCGTCGGACGTGCCGCGCACCATGCTTCTCTGAATGAGCGCGAGGCCCAGGCCGGAGGCGACCAGACCCAGCGCGGTGAGCGGGTCGGCCGCGTCGAGACGGATGTCCGGCGTGAAGCCGGAGGCGACGCACGAGGCGACGAACGTGTCGCGCCACGCCGGGTCCCGGGCGTCGGCCACCGCGATCCACGGCTGCCCGTCGAGATCGTCGGGCGTCACCTCACGGCACTGGGCGAGGGCATGCTTCTCGGGCAGTGCGAGCAGCAGCGGATCCCGCAGCAACGGTGCCGCGTTCAGATCCGGGTCGCCCTCGGGCGGCGGCGTGCGCACCAGCGCGATGTCCAGGCTGCGCTGGCGCAGTCCCTCGAACTGCTCGGACGACTCCTGGTCGTACAGCGCGACGTGAATGCCCGGGCGCTGATCGCGCAGGGTGCGCAGCGCCGAGGGGAGCACGCCGGTATGCATGGCATCGGCCACGTATCCGATGCACAGGCCGCCCTCCTCGCCGCGGCCGAGCCGCCGGCCGAGGTTCTCCAGCCGGTCGGCATGGCGCAGCAGCGCCCGCGCCTCGGTCAGGAAGACCCTGCCGTCGGAGGTCAGCCGGATGCGTTGCTGGCTGCGTTCGAAGAGCGTGAGGCCCAGGTTCTTCTCGAGCTGGGCGATCTGCCGGCTGAGGGGTGACTGGGAGATGTGCAGCCGCTCGGCGGCGCGGCCGACGTGTTCGGCCTCGGCGACGGCGACGAAATAGCGGAGTTGTCGCAGGTCAAGCATGTAGGACCTCGGAGGACTCAACTGTGTCCAAGCAAGTCTTGGACAGTCTCATGTAGGGATCCTAGCCTCGAACACGCAAGGCCGACGGATCACATGTTCGGTGAGATATCCGTCCGAACCACCATTGTGAGGACCCCTCCATGAGCATCAAGCCCCTCCTGCCCGGCGCGCTCGGCTTCGGCACCGCACCGCTCGGCAACATGTTCCGTGCCATCCCCGACGAGGAGGCCGCGGCCACCGTCGAGGCAGCCTGGGACCAGGGCATCCGCTACTTCGACACCGCGCCCTTCTACGGCGCCGGGCTCTCCGAGATCCGGCTCGGCGACGTACTGGCACAGCACCCGCGCGAGGAGTTCGTCCTCAGCACGAAGGTCGGTCGCGTCATCCTCGACGAGATGGAGGACCCGGCCGCCCGCGACCTCGGTGAGAAGGGCGGCCTCTTCGAACACGGCCGCCCGAACAAGATGGTCAACGACTACACCGCCGATGCCACCCTTCGCTCCATCGAGGACAGCCTCAAGCGTCTTCGGACGGACCGCCTCGACATCGTGTGGGTGCACGATGTCGCGCAGGACTTCTACGGGGACGAGTGGCTGGCCGCCTACGAGAGCGCCCGCACCGGTGCCTTCCGCGTCCTGCAGAAGCTGCGCGAGGAAGGGGTCATCAAGGCCTGGGGCCTCGGCGTCAACCGCGTCGAACCCCTGGAACTCACCCTGGACCTGGACGAGCCGAAGCCCGACGCCTTCCTCCTCGCGGGGCGCTACACGCTTCTCGACCACGACCGGGCCCTGCAGCGCCTGCTGCCGGCCGCCGCGGCCCAGGACGTCGACATCGTGGTCGGCGGCCCGTACAGCTCGGGCATCCTCGCCGGAGGAAGCCACTTCGAGTACCAGAAGGCGCCCGCGCACATCGTCGCCAAGGTGGAGCGGATCAAGGCGCTCGCCGAGCGGCACGGAGTCGGCATCAAGTCGGCCGCGCTGCAGTTCTCCCTCGCCCACCCGGCGACGGCCGCCGCGATCCCCGGCGCCACCAGGCCCAGCCGCATCGCCGAGGACGTCACAGCTCTCGGCGAGACGATCCCGGACGCGTTCTGGAGCGACCTCCGCGAGGAGCGACTCATAGCGCAGGACGCTCCCGTCCCCACCGCCTGACCCCTCCACCCCTCCCACCTCGCACACCCGCACACCCGCACACCCGCACACCCGCACACCCGCACACCCGCACACCCGCACACCCGCAGGAGAATCCCGTGGCCACGACCACCGCGTCCATCGACATCGCCGCGTCACCCGACCGCGTCTGGCGGCTCATCGGCGGCTTCGACTCGCTGCCCGACTGGCTCCCGTACATCCCCACCAGCGAACTGAGCGAGGGCGGACGCCTGCGCCGCCTGGAGAACGAGGAGGGCGAGGTCATCGTCGAGCGGCTCGAAGCCTTCGACAACGACGCCCGCACGTACAGCTACTCGATCCTGCGGGCGCCGTTCCCCGTCACCGGGTACCGCTCCACTCTCACGGTGCACGAGACTCCCCGCGAGGACACGGCCCGGGTGGAATGGTCCGGCGCCTTCACACCCGACGGCATCAGCGACCACGACGCCGTCGCCCTGTTCCACGGCATCTACACGCAGGGCCTGACCGCGCTGAGCGAAACCCTCACCGCGTCCGCCGGGTCCGCGGGCCGCCCCGGCGAGGGTGATCAGCGCAGTGTCACAGCCGCCTTGTAGGTGCGCGGCACCGGCGCCGTCTCGATCCGCGTGACGCCGTCCCACGCCACCCGCCGCGTCCAGTACTGGCGCAGGGCCTCCGCGTCGCGGCACAGCGCGTGGACGACCAGGTTCGTCAACGGCCGCCGCAGCCGCGGTGTCCGGCGTGGCCGCGGGGAGCACCGAGCTGTGCCCCGCAAGACGGGCCGCCGCTCCGCGGCGGCCCGCCCATCCATCCATCCATCCGGATGGAAACCCCCGCGCCCGCGGTTCACGGGTGCGGCGATCAGCCCCGGGTCAGGATTCCGCGCGCCTCGGCAGCCGCCAGTTCGGACGGACGAAGTGGCAGGTGTAGCCGTCGGGGTAGCGCTGCAGGTAGTCCTGGTGCTCCGGCTCCGCCTCCCAGAACGGACCGGCCGGTGCGACCTCGGTCACGACCTTCCCCGGCCACAGCCCGGAAGCGTCGACATCGGCGATGGTCTCCTCGGCGACACGCTTCTGCTCGTCGTCGACGTAGAAGATGGCGGACCGGTAGCTGAGACCGATGTCGTTGCCCTGCCGGTTCTTCGTCGACGGGTCATGGATCTGGAAGAAGTACTCCAGGATCGTCCGGTAGTCCGTCTTCGTGGGATCGAACGTGATCTCGATCGCCTCGGCGTGCGTGCCGTGGTTGCGATACGTCGCGTCGGCCACATCGCCACCGCTGTATCCGACCCGCGTGTCCAGCACGCCCGGGAAGGTCCTGATCAGATCCTGCACGCCCCAGAAGCAGCCGCCCGCCAGCAGCGCCTTCTCCTCGTTCCGGCTCATCGCACGCACCCTTCTACCTCGTCCTCGCCAGACTCGTACCGGCGCCACCGCCGCACGCGCTCCGAGCGGTCCGTCTGCCCCGCCCTCGCGGCGACGTGGCACCGATCTGCACAAGGCCGAAGACACCCGTCGAAATTCCCGGTCCGGGCCCTGGGGCCCGAGAAGGGGCAGGGGTCGGTCGGCGGGCCGGTCCCACGGTCCCGCACCGCACCGATAACGATCGTGCAAGTTTCAAACAGCAGCGGCCTGAGAATTTGCTATCGCTACCGGGAAAGGGGCTCAATGTCCGTGCTGTGTCAGCAGAAAATGGATAGGGAGCGGATGAACGGCACGATCGACGGCTTCAGCTACGGACTGGTCACCCCGGTGGCCGCCTACGTGATGGCGTGCGTGGGCTCGGCGCTGGGCCTGCGCTGTGTGGTGCGCACGGTGCACCACGAGCCCGGCTGGAGGCTGGGCTGGCTCGCCCTGGGAGCCACCTCTCTCGGCTGTGGCATCTGGACCATGCACTTCATCGCCATGACCGGCTTCTCCGTGGAGCAGACGTCCATAAACTACGACGTCCCTCTGACCGTGCTCAGCCTGGTCGTGGCGATCGTCGTGGTCTCCGCGGGCGTGTTCATCGTCGGGCACCGCGGTGCCACGCGGAACTCCCTGACCGTGGCCGGCGGCATCACCGGGGTGGGCGTCGCGATGATGCACTATCTCGGCATGTTCGCGATGCGGCTCAACGGAGACCTCCAGTACAACGCGTTCACCGTGGCGATGTCTCTGGTCATCGCCCTCGTCGCGGCGACAGCCGCACTGTGGGCCGCCGTCTCCGTACAGGGCTTCCTTCGCTCCCTCGGCGCAAGCCTCGTCATGGGCCTCGCTGTCACGGGCATGCACTACACCGGCATGGCCGCCGTGAGCGTCCATCTCCACGCCGGTGCGCAGCAGGCGGCCAGCGGCCAGTCCGGCGCCTCGCTCCTGCTGCCCATGCTCCTGGGCCCGACCATCTTCCTCATCCTGGCCGCGGCCGTCGTCATGTTCGACCCGGTCCTGATCCTCGGGGAGAGCAAGGGGAACCGGTCCCCCGAGCGACGCTCCGCGACAGCGGTGAGCGGGAGTCGGATTCCCGTGTCGGTGCCGGGCATCGAGAGGTCTTCGTCCTTCACGTCCTCCGCCTGGCACACCGACAACCGGCCTCCGGCTCCGGCTCCCGCTCCGTGGCTCGCAGCTGATGAGCGGCACGTGTCCCATCACGGCGACAGGAGCACCGGCGAGGCCTACACCTCCCGGCAGAGCACCGAGTAGGTCACCGCGCTCCGCTCCTCATGGTGGCGGAGCGCCACAGTCCTCTGCCCTCGGGACGATCTTGAGACTAGGGTGCCGGGCATGACCTCCATAGCCGTGCGCGGTACCACGCTCCACTACGACGACAGCGGTTCCCCGGCCGGGCTGCCGGTCATGCTGATCCACGGGCATCCCTTCAACCGGACGCTGTGGGACCCACAGGTCGAGGCGCTCGTCGCGGCCGGACACCGTGTCATCACCCCGGACCTGCGCGGCTACGGCGACAGCGGGGTGGACGCCGGTCCCGTCCATCTCGAGCACTTCGCCGACGACCTCGTCGGACTCCTGGATCACCTGGACATCGAGCGGGCGGTGGTCGGCGGCGTCTCGATGGGCGGCCAGATCGCCATGGAAATGCAGCGCCGCCACGCCCGTCGCGTACACGCCCTCGTCCTCTCGGACACCTCCGCACCGGCCGAGACGGACGAGGGCAAGGTGTTCCGCAACCGGCTGGCCGACCGCCTCCTGGCGGAGGGCATGGACGGCTACGCGGACGAGGTCATCGACAAGATGCTCGCCGCCTACAACGTGACCGCGATGCCGGACGTCGCCGCGCGCGTCCTGCGCATGATGCGCGCCACCGACCCCCGCGGCGCCGCGGCGGCCCTGCGTGGCCGGGCCGAACGACCCGACTACCGGGACACCCTTGCCGCCGTGCAGTCCCCCGTGCTGATCGTCGTGGGCGCAGACGACGCCTATACGCCGGTCGCCGACGCCGAGGTCATCCATGGCCTCGTCCCGCACGCGATCCTGACCGTCGTCGAAGGCGCCGGCCATCTCCCCGGTGCCGAACAGCCCGGCCTTTTCAATGCCGCGCTGCTGGACTTCCTCACCACCCAAGTGGTCACCCGTACCTGAGCACACGCTCGGCCGGTGGTCGGCTCGTACGGCGACAGCGCCGCCGTCAGGCGGCCCGCTCCTCCCCCGTGCGGCCCGCTCCCCGCGCACGCCGCTCCCCCGTGCGGGCCGCGCCTCCCGCCACGGTGGTCGGGTCATCCTCCGTACGTGCGCAGGTAGTCGAAACGGGCTGTGGCGCCTGCGGTGTCGAGGGACACCAGACCGATCTTCAGGGCCTGTTCCCGGGGCAGCGACCAGACGCCGGTCCAGGTCCAGTGCGCCCCGTCGGTACTGGTGGCGGCCCGGACCTCGTGTTCCCCGCCCGCGTCGTCCGCGTGGTACGCCAGCCTCATCCACAGCGTGCCCGCGGCCGGGCCGCCGAACATCGGGCCGTAGGCGACCGCGGTCGGGGGTGTGGTGGTGGGCCGGGGGCCCTCCTTCGCGAACTCGGTGACGTGGGTGACCTTCCCGGCGGTGTGGCTGAGCGGCAGTACCGCGTGCACCGGCTTGAAGTACCGGTCGTCGTTCCCGTACAGGACCGGGCCGGCCTGCTGGTTGCCCGGCCCGTTCGTCAGCCCCGGTCTGGTCTCCACGACGAAGTCGCCCGCGGGCGCGTCCCGGGTGAGGACGGAGGCGGTGTTCGTGCCCATGTTCAGTTCGGCGCTCTGGGTCGGCCAGGACAGCGCGCCGTCCCCGGTCGGGACGCCGGCGGCCGGGCCTCGCACCCAGCTCCAGCCGGAGGACAGGGCGGCCGAGTCGAACTCGTCGCTGTAGGCGGGCAGCAGCGCACCGGGTCGTGGGTCGGCGATGCGCCGGTGACCGGCGTGTACGGCTTCACCGCGCCCACGTTGTCGGCCGCCGCTCCGGCGCCCCGGGCGGCCGCACCCACTTTCCCGGCCCGGGCGGCCGTGGCCGGCACGGTACGGGTCCGGGTGGCGACGGCGTCGTGCAGCCGGTCCGCGCTGACCTCGACGGTGAGGCGGGTGCCGCGCAGTTCGGCGGCGACGTTGCGCCAGGCGCTCCACTGGAAGCCGGAGGGCAGCGCCGTCACCTGTTCCCCCGCGCTGACGCCGTTCACCCGGACGTCGGTGACCAGGGCGTCGCGGCTCCGGTCGAGCCAGGCCACGACGTGGTCGCCGGTGTCCTGGTAGGCAAGGACCAGACCCGCCGCGCCGCCCTCGGCCGTCACCCGCAGGTCGGCCTCGGCGCGGGTCTGCGCGGGAGCCCGGGCGGACGTGACCAGGTAGGCCGGGTCGGTGGCGCCGGCGGAGTGGGTGACGAAGGTGCCGGGGTCCTGCTCCGTCGCCGTCGCCCAGCCGGCCGTGCCCCAGCCCTGGGCCTGCCAGCCGCCGAGGGATCCGTCGTTGCGTCGGGTGCCGACGTGCCACTTGCCGACCTGGCCCAGTTGGTAGTCCCGCTCGGCGAGCGCGCCGGGGTAGGTGAAGGCGTCCTCGCGCAGGTCCTCCAGATAACCCACGTTGCGCTCGTAGTTGGCGAGGAGCCGGTGCCGGAACGGCGCCTGGCCGGTGAGCAGGCTGGCCCGGGCCGGAGTGCAGATGGCGGTGGGGGTGTAGAAGCGGTCGAAGCGAGTGCCGGTGGCGGCGAGCCGGTCCAGGTTCGGGGTGGCGACGTGCGGGTTTCCGTAGCACCCCAGCGTGTCCACCCGGTGCTGGTCGGTCATCAGGAACAGGATGTTCACGAGGCGGCCTTCGTGTAGCCGTCACCCGCGTAGAAGGAGTCCGCGGGCGGCGCCTTCTTCAGCTGCCCGGTGCTGACGAAGAAGTCCGTCATGACGTCCAGCCACTTGTCCACGGTGCCGTCCTTGGTCCAGGCGACCAGTTCGGCGGTGGTGAGCGTCTTGACGTGGCTCGCGTCCGCCTCGACCTTGTCCTCCGCGACCTTCAGGAGCTTCGCGGTGAGCTTGACGGACTCGGCAGGATGCGCCGCCCGCCAGTCGTTGGCCTCCTGGAGGACCTTGACCACCTTCGCCTCGGTGGCCGCGTTCACCTTCGCACCGGTGACGAAGGCGGTCGGGAACGAACCCCCGATGTTCTCCGCGCTCGCCACCTCGACCAGGTCGGGCACCTTCTGCTTGATGGTGTCGATGAGCGGGTAGTTGACGTCGGCGCCGTCCGATCTGCCCGGAGGAGAAGGCGGAGACGATGGTCGGCGCGTCCATGGCGACCTTCTTGATGTCGTCCATGGTCATCCCCGCCTCGCGCAGCGCGAGGTTGAGGATCATCTCGCCCGAAGTGCCCTCCGACACACCGACCTTCTTGCCCTTCAGGCCCGCCAAGGACGTGATCCCCGGCTTGGCGATCACACGGTCCGCGTAGGTCAGCGTGTCGATCGCGACGATCCTCGCCCTGCCCGAGGCGGGCAGCCAGATGGCGCCGGGTCCGATGTGGCCGTAGTCCAGGTCTCCGCCGCCCAGGGTCTGGATCTGGATGGGGCCGTTGACGAACGTCTTGTACGAGGCGGACAGGCCGTGCTTCTTCCACAGTCCCCGCTCGTCGGCGATGGCGAGCAGGGACGCTCCGTTGTAGTCGGCTTTGTAGCCGAACCGGATCGTCGTCGCGCCGCCGTCGCCGCCGTCGTCGTCACCCGAGGAGCAGGCGGACACGGAGAGCGCGAGGGTGGTGGCCGGTGGCGTCGACGAAGTGGGCGAAGCGGACGTTGGTCACCGCGTGGGCGTCGATCCGGAACGGCGAAAAGGTGACCTCGCGTACGGGACCCTCGCCGTCCTCGGGGAAACCGTCCGTGTCCCGTGTCCCCATCAGGAAGGTGCCGCCGTCGAGCAGCAGGCTCGCGTCCCGTCCGTGCACAGGCGCGGAATCCGGTGCGTGGCGAGTCGCCGCGCTTCCCTGTTCACGCGGGGGCGTCGCGGCATCCTGTTCGCGTGCCGCGGGCTCTTCCCGGTTCCGGTCGGTCGGGGCTCGGCGGCCGTCGTACGTCGCCCCGCGGCCCTGTGGGTCACGGACGGCCGGCCCCGAGGAGGTTCCGGCATCACCCCGGCCGGCCGCGGGCGCGCAACAGCTACTGGACTCGGCCTCGTTCTCCCGGCCCCCTCAAGAGGTGATCTTCACTCCGAGGCTACGGCACCGGTGATCCGCCGAGCGGTCCGGTCACAGCAGGAATGACGAAGGCGTCTGCAGCGGGATTTCGAACCACATGGTCTTGCCGGTGGGCATCCGCGTGCTGCCCCAGGATTCGGCGAGCAGATCGAGCAGTTCGGTACCGCGTCCGCCCTCCGCGTCGGCGTCGACCTCCCGGCGTACCGGGCCGGCGGGGTCCGTGTCCTCGACCTCGCACCGCAGGCGGGAGCCACGCGCGCACAGGTTGAGCCGCAGAGGGCCGCGTGTGTGGCGCAAAGCGTTGGTGACCAGTTCGCTGACCAGAAGTTCCGCGGTGTCGGCCAGAGCCTCCAGATCCCAGTCGGCCAGTTGCGCGGTCACCAGACGGCGGGCCCGGCGCGCGGAGGTCAGTTCCCGCGTCAGGGGCCAGGAGGTGTCCCAGGCGGTGACACGGGCGCGCGGCGCGTCGAACGGCCGGATGGGTTCCAGGGCGCGCGACCAGAGAGCCTGGTGCCGGGCGAGCCACGAGGTGGGGGCGGCCGGGCCGGACCGGTCCTTCTCCTCCGCCCGGTTCTCGGCATCCTCGCGCCCCGACCCCTCGGGCCGGCGGTAGAACCGTGCGAGACGCCCACGGCGAGGTATCGCCGGGAAGTCGATGGCCCCGGGGGCCATGGGAATCAGTCCCTTCTGCACTGCTGGCGACCACGGCTGCCGGGGCGGTACGGAACCCGTCGATGACTGGTTCAGGCATGTGCCAGGTCACGCGTTTACATGGCGCTCGTCACGATAGCAAATATACATGTAGCACTCGCTACGGTAAATATGCTTTCCGATGGTACCCATCCGGGCATATGGAGTGTGTTCGGTGTTACGGAGCCGCACGCAGCCACAGGGGGAGCCCCATGCCACGGCCGCCCGACCAGGCCAAACGACGCGATCTGATCGACCGGGTCCGCCTGTACATGATTCGCCACGGCCTGGCGGATCTCTCCCTGCGACCTCTCGCCCAGGAGCTGGGTACCAGCGACCGCATGCTCCTCTACTACTTCGGGACCAAGGAACGCATGGTCGCCGAGGCGCTCGCCCTCGACGAGAGGCGACCCCTCCTACGGGCCCGGGGCGCGCTCGGCCCCCCCGGCTCTCCCCAGGACCCGGCGGGCTTGCGCCGCTTCATGGAGGAGAGCTGGGAGCAGTTCAGGGCTCCCGGCCTGCGCGCCGCGCTCCCCCTCTACCTCGAGATCGTGACGGCCAGCCTTCTGCATCCCGACCGGTACGGGCCCATCATGCTCGACATGCTGACCGAGTGGACCGGCCTCCTCACCTCCGTCTTCCGCGACCTCGGCATGACCGAGGCCCGGGCCCGGACAGAGTCCACGCTCCTGGTCGACGCGACCTTCGGCCTGCTGGTCGCTTCGCTGGCCGAGGACGACCGGGACCGGACGGACGCGGCGTTCCACGCCCTCCTCGACCGCCTCGAGCCCGGCTGGCACGTCACACCTGAGGCTTGTCGGCCCGAGCCTTGACCCGCGGATGCGCCGTTCTAGGCGGATCACCGGGCGTCAGAGCTTGGCCCCGAAGTCCTGGGTCCACCACGGGCCGCCCGACCCCTTGTGCACCCCCACCCCGATGTTCTTGAACGAGCAGTTCAGGATGTTCGCGCGGTGGCCGGGGCTGTTCATCCAGGAGTCCATCACCGCCTGCGGGGTCTGCTGGCCCATGGCGATGTTCTCGCCGTAGGTGGACCAGCGGTAGCCCGCGGTGGTGATGCGCTCACCGGGGTCGGCGCCGTCGGGGTTGCTGTGCTCGAAGAAGTCGCGGGCGGCCATGTCCTCGGAGTGGGCCAGGGCGGCGTCCTCCAACTGCGCGTCCTCGGTGACCGGACCGCAGCCGGCGGCCGCCCGCTCCTTGTTCACCAGCGCGACGACCTGGGCCACGGTGCCTGTGGGGGCCGACTGCGCCTGGGGTGCGGCGGACACCCGCCGAGTCGGGGCAACCGAGGAAGGGGTGGCCGACGCGCTCGACTTGGCAGGGCGGGGCGATTTCGAGGTCTTCGCCTTCGGCCGCTTCGACGCGGACTCCGATGAAGAGGGGGACGCCGAGGCCGACTCGGACGCGGGAGGGCCGGCGGCGCCGGGTGCCGCGAGGTCCATGACGGAGTCGCCCGCGGTGCGCGAGGGGGTCGCCTCGTCGGTTCGTGTCCCGGGCCCGATACCGAGATACCAGAGGCCACCGCCCGCCACACAGGCCGCCAGGACGGCACCGCCCACGGCCCGGCGCCGGACGCGCCGGCGTCGGCGCGCCTCGCTGCGGGAGGTCGCTCCGCCCCGGGGCGCACGGTGCCCGACCGTGACCGAGCCCGCTTCTGCGTGGCCCGCGACGGCCTTGAGCTGCGATGTCGACCCCGCGGCGGCCATCCCGTCGGAGGTGGTCCGCAGGGCCGCGAGCAGCCCGGGCGATACGGCGATCAGCGCCAGGCCGGCCAGCAGTCCCTCTGCCGGCACCAGTCCGCTCCACAGGCCGGAGCAGCGTGCGCAGTCGCGGGCGTGCCGGGCTATTCGCTTGCGCCACAGGGCCGAGGGGCGGCGGTCCCAGGAAGCGAGGACGCCCCGCAGTTCCTCGCAGGGCGGCCGGCCGTCGAGGGCGCGTACCACCACACGGGCCGTCTCCAGCTGCGCCTTCATCCGCTGCACCCGGACCGCCGTGTGCTGCGGCGAGAGCTCCAGTGCCTCGGCGACCTCGGTCCGGGTCAGTTCACCGGCGCATTCCAGCCACCACAGGGAGAGGACTCCCCGATCGTCGGGCTCGAGCCAGCGGGTCGCCAGCGCGGTCTCCCGGCGCTGGCCGGAGAGCTGGAGCCGCACCATCGTCAGGTCCACGAAGTCGGCGCCGGGGTCCGCGAGCTCCTCGGCCTCCTCCACGGCGCCCGGGGCGAGCTGCCGGTCCTGCCAGTGCGCCCGGACCTGGTTCATCGCGATCGCGACCAGCCAGGGGCGGAAGCTCTCCGGCGACCGCAGCCCCTCCAGACCGTCCAGGGCGCGGAGCATGGTGTTCTGTACGACGTCGTCGACATCGACAGAGCCGTTCAGGGCTCGTCCCACAATGTTGTAGACCAGCGGCAGGAAGGTGCTGACCAGAGCGTCCTGGGCCTCTCCGTCACCCGCTCGGGCGGCAGTCACCAGTGCCGCCGTCGCCACCCCGTGCTGTCTCCTCATGAAAACTTCCCTGTCCTCGACTCCGAACGATGCTGCCGTCACCTGGGAGACCGCCCGCAGAACCTCGGATAACAGTTCTTCGGAGACTCGTTGCGGGAGACACTTGCCGCCTCGGTCCGTCGGCCGCAATGGGAAAGGTCACATCCGGGCCACCCCGTCCGAATGAGTCGGAGCGCTATGGCGGCCTTGCCCGGATTCGACCATGTACCCGCATCGCCCGCCGCACGTCTGTCCGCCGGACGGCGGGCACGCGCAGCGCCGGATGGCGGACCGGCGGGCACCCAAGAGCCCGCTGGTAAAATGGGGGCACGCTTCGTGTCGCCGGGGCCCGTGCCAAGAGGTACGGGCCCCGGGGCGTTCCGGGCGTCAGACTGAGGAAGGTTCCCCATGAACGCGAAGCCGCCGGCCCCTGGACTCTCCCCCGCCGGCGAGCGCCGGCCGACGACAGCGCCGGAGGGCGACGTCTCGACACCACAGACCCTGGCCTCGGGCCTGCCTCCGGCCGCGTCGTTCGACGCACTCGGCCTGCCGCCGGAACTGGTGAAGAAGATGACCGGCCTCGGGGTGACGGAGCCCTTCCCGATCCAGGCCGCGACGCTGCCCAACGCGCTGGCCGGGCATGACGTCCTCGGCCGCGCGCGGACCGGTTCCGGCAAGACACTGGCCTTCGGACTCGCCCTGCTCGCACGGACCGCGGGCCGGCGCGCGGAGGCGAAGCGGCCGCTGGCGCTGGTCCTGGTGCCGACCCGGGAGCTCGCACAGCAGGTGAGCGACGCGCTGGAACCGTACGCGCAGACCTTGAACGTACGACTGGCGACGGTGGTGGGGGGCCTGTCGATCAACCGGCAGCAGGCCCTGCTGCGGACCGGCGTCGAGGTGCTCATCGCCACGCCTGGGCGGCTGACCGACCTGGTGTCACGCCGGGACTGCGTCCTGAACCACGTGCGGATCACGGTGCTGGACGAGGCGGACCAGATGTGCGACCTGGGCTTCCTGCCGCAGGTCTCGGACCTCCTCGACCAGGTCCCTGCCGACGGACAGCGGCTGCTGTTCTCGGCCACGCTCGACCACAACGTCGACCAGCTCGTACAGACCTACCTTCACGACCCGGTTCTCGCCTCGGTCGACCGGGTGGCGGGCTCGGTCACCACGATGGAACACCATGTGCTGAACATCCACGGCGCCGACAAGTACGCGACGGCGACCGAGATCGCCGCGCGGGACGGCCGGGTACTGATGTTCCTGGACACCAAGGCAGGCGTGGACCAGTTCACCCGCCACCTGCGGGCCAGCGGCATCCGGGCCTCCGCCCTGCACAGCGGGAAGTCGCAGCCGCAGCGCACGCACACGCTCGCCCAGTTCAAGAATGGTGAGATCAACGTGCTGGTGGCCACCAACGTCGCCGCGCGAGGCATCCACATCGAGGCGCTCGATCTCGTCGTCAACGTCGACCCTCCGGCCGACGCCAAGGACTACCTCCACCGGGGCGGGCGCACGGCGCGCGCCGGCGAGTCCGGAAGCGTGGTCACTCTGGTCACCCCCAACCAGCGGCGCGATGTGAACCGGCTGATGTCCGAGGCCGGGATCCGGCCGGTCGTCACCCAGGTGCGCTCGGGCGAGACGGCGCTGTCGGACATCACCGGTGCCAGGCGCCCGCCGACCGAGACGAAGACCAACACCGGCAACGCGCCCTTCCGCGGGCTCGGCACCCGGCCGGGGCGCGCCGCCAAGGAGTCCCGTAAGACCGCGGACGCCCGAAAGGCCGCGGAGGCCCGTGCGGCGGCCCGGGTACGCAGGGGTCGCTGACGCGGGACGGAGCCGCCCTCCGGGGCGAGGTCCCGCGCGGCCACGAAGGCGAGGAAGAGGCGTACGCAGGGCCCGCTCCACGAACGGAGGGGCCCTGCGCGGCGTCGGCCTGCGCGGCGTCGGCCTGCGCCGTGTCGACGCCGGGAAGCCCTCGACGGCGGGAAGCCGTCGACGCCGGGAAGCCGTCGACGCCGGGAGGCCTCGACCTCACCAACCTCGCCCGAGGCCTCTCCGGGTACGCCCTTAGCTCACCGCCTGCTTCACCAGCGCGGCGATCCGCGCCTCCGCCTCGTCCGTCAGCTCGGTCAGGGCGAAGGCGCTGGCCCACATCGTGCCCTCGTCCAGCTTCGCCTGGTCACTGAACCCGAGCGTCGCGTAGCGCGCCTTGAACTTCTCCGCGCTCTGGAAGAAACAGACGACCTTGCCGTCCAGCGCGTAGGCGGGCATGCCGTACCAGAGCTTCGGCGCGAGGACCGGCGCGTTGGCCTTGACGACGGCGTGGACGCGCTCGGCCATGACCCGGTCGGAGTCCTGCATCTCGGCGATCTTCGCGACCACGTCCCGCTCGGCCTCGGCCGCCTTGTCCGCGCGCGAGCTGCGGCGGGCCTCCTTCTTCAGCTCTTGGGCGTGGTCCTTCATCGCGGCCCGCTCCTCGGCCGTGAATCCCTCGTGCTTGGCGCTTTCGCTGCTGCTCATGGCAGATGTCCCCTTGAGGATCTGATGTGCGTGATGTCGGGCTTGTATGTGGCGTCACACCACTATCCCACCATCGGCACGCACCGTGCCGATAATGCCTGAATATCCCGCGCGATCCCGGCATTGTCAACGGCACGGATCGTGCCGTTAGAGTGGCCTCATGACCGAGCCACCCGCCATGCCGCGCCGCCGAGGCGCCGCGCGCACCGACGAGCTGCTCCAGGCGACCCTCGATCTGGCCGCCGAGGTCGGCTACGCGGGCCTGAGCATCGAGGCGGTCGGCCGACGGGCCGGGGTCGGAAAGCACACGATCTACCGGCGCTGGCCCTCCAAGGCGGCACTGCTGCTCGACGCGCTCAGCCGTGTCTGGACCAGCGACCTGGACTACCGCGACACCAGGGACGTCCGAGGGGACCTGCGGGAGCAGTTCCTCCGTTCGGGCCTCGCCCTCTCCAGCCCGCCGATCGGCCCCGTCTACCGCGCGGTCATCGCCGAAGCACAGGCCGATCCCACCCTGCGGGCGACCCTGCACGAACGTTTCCTGGCCACCGTCGAGCAGAGCACCCTCGACCGGATCACCCGCGCCCAGCACACCGGGGAACTGACCGCGGGGGCGAACCTGGAATTCGCCGCCGAGGTGCTGTGCGGCGCCCTGTACTACCGCAGCCTCCTGTCGGCCCGCCCCATCGACGAGGCCGCGGTCGACGGCCTGCTGGACATGTTCATGGCCGCCTACGGAACCACGGGCCAGGGCGGCCCGGTTTCGCGACGCTCCGAGGAGGGAGCCGAACCCCCTGGTGCCTAGCCACAGTTGGGGCAGGCTGTAGGGCCGGAGGCGGCACATACTCGGATCCATGACCGGAAAATCGCAGCTCGGAGACTTTCTCAAGGCCCGGCGCTCCCAACTGCGGCCGGCGGACGCCGGGGTGGCCACCTACGGGGAGCGGCGCCGTGTGCCAGGGCTGAGGCGCGAGGAACTGGCGCTGCTGGCCGGGGTGAGCGCCTCCTACTACACCCGGCTCGAACAGGGGCAGTCGCCGAGCGCCTCACCCGAGGTGCTGGACGCCATCGCCGGGGCCCTGCGCCTGGACGAGTCCGAACGCGGCTACCTCCACGACCTGGCCCGGGCCGGCCGGCCCCGCGTCCGGCGTCGACGGCCCGCTCCGGAGCAAGTTACGCTCGCGACAGGGCAGTTGCTGGAAGCGCTGGCGGACACTCCCGCGATCACGCTCGGGCTGCGCGGTGACGTACTGGCGTGGAACCGCCTCGGCCACGCGCTGTTCGCGGGGCACCTGGATCCCGGCGCCCCCGGCCTCCCGGCCCAACGGCCCAACATGGCCGCGCTCGTCTTCCTCGACCGGCATACCCGCGACCTGTACGCGGACTGGCCGAGCAAGGCCAGAGCGGTCGTCGGCAATCTCCGCCTGGTGGCGGCCCAGCACCCGCAGGACACCGCCCTGCACGCCCTCCTCGGTGAACTCAGCGCGCAGAGCGCGGAGTTCGCCTCGATGTGGGCCGACCATCGCATCAAGGCCTGCACCGTCGCATCCTATGAGATGCGGCATCCGCTGGTCGGCCCGCTCACCGTCCTGCAGCAGACCCTGAGCCACGGGGCCGGTCCCAGCGTCGTGGTCGCCACCACGGAGGCGGGCTCGCCCTCCCGGGCGGCGCTGGCGCTCCTCGCCCGGGCCATCACCCGGGACGACGTCCCGGCCGCCCCGGCGCGGCCGGGCACCCCGGCCGGCAGCGGCTGACCGACACCGGCCGACCGGTACCCGCCGACGCCGCTCCCGCTCACTCACCGACGCACGCCCGAAATCGGAGAAGGAACCATGTTGAAGAAGCTCTCCACGTCCGCCGTGCCCGCGGCCGCCCTTGTCGTGGCCGCTGTCGCGACCGCGGCGCTCACCCCCGGCTCGGCGGCAGCCGTCCCGGCCCCGCTGGACAACGCACGCATCGCCGCGCACTTCGACCTGGCCAAGGGCCAGACACCGGAGAACATCGCCCTGACACCCCGTGGCACCGCGTACGTCACCTTCGCCAAGGCCCGCCAGATCGCCGAGGTCTCCCCCGGGGGCACCACCAGGATTCTGGCCACGCTGCCCGAACCCGCCGACGGCGGCGTCCACACCCCGGTGCTGGGCTTCCCGCTGACCTCCGGCATCGTCCGTGCCCACGACGGCACGCTGTACTTCCTGTATGCCACCGGCACCTCCGACCTGACCGGCGTGTGGCGCCTGCGCCCCGGCGGCGAACCGCGGCGGATCGCCGCGCTGCCCGCGGACGGCCTGCCCAACGGCCTGGCTCTGGACCCGCGCACCCGCACTCTGTACGTCGCCGACTCCGCACGCGGCACCGTCTGGAGCCTGCCCATCACGGGCGGCACCCCCACCGCCTGGTCCACCGCGCCGGAACTGGCCGCCACCGGATTCCTCGGCGCCAACGGCCTGAAGGTCCACAAGGGAGCGGTCTGGGTCACCAACCTCGACAGGGGCACCGTCCTGCGCATCCCGATCCGGCAGGACGGGCGTGCCGGTTCGGTCCGCACCAGGGCCACCGGTCTGACGGGAATCGACGACTTCGCCTTCACCGGTCACGGCGACCAGTTCCTCGCCGCCCTCGACGGCCCGAGCGAAGTCGCGCTCGTCGAGCCCGACGGCAGCCGTTCCACCGTGCTGAACCCCGCCGACGGCCTGCAGAACCCCACATCCATCGCGCTGCGGGGCCACACCGTCTACGTACTGAGCGCCGGCTGGATCACCGCCAAGGACCCCAACCTGATCCTCGCCCACCTCGACGACTAGTGCCGCGGCCGCACTCGGGCCGGCCGGTGCGCGAGAGGCACCGGGTCAGGGGACGACGGCGGCCGCGTCCCACACGATGAGTGTGCCCTCGCGGTCCATGGTCAACAGGTGGGTCCGGTCCGGCGACATGTGGCATTCATTGATGTTCTCGGTGTGGAGTGTCCTCACCGGCGGACTTGGTCATGATGAAGGTGCCGTCCGGGGCTACGGCGCAGTGATAGCCCACCTCGGGCGGGGCCGGGATCACCTGCCGTACGGCCTGGGCCGCCACGTCGTAGATCCTGATGTGCTTGTCCCGTCCGACCGCCACCAACCATGTGCTGTCAGGTGACATCGCGAAGTCCTGTGTCCAGACCGGTAGGTGCAGGATCGCATGATGCGCCGGAGGCTGCCGGTCGACGACCATCTGCTCGGTGAGGCCCAGGGCTTGCAACAGCTCCTGGGCCAGCTCTTTCGGGTCATGGGGCGCGGCGGGATCCAGTCGGCTCATGACCTCCTCGATCACCGAAGCGGCGGCCCTGGACTCCGGGGTGTCGACCAGGGCCAGGTCGGCCAGCAGTTCCCGCGCCTCCAGCCGCTGGATCCGGGCCATCTGCCAACTCGGATACACGACCAGCGCCGCGGCCTTCTCGGGCGCGCAGTGCCACATGTGCCATATCAGGTTCCGCCACCAGTACCCGGCCAGAACGGGCAGATCCAACCAGGTGCCGCCGGGCTGCGCCAGGACGCGGGCATTGTCGAGGAGTCGTTCGTGCCACTCGACCTCCTCCTCCGCCGTCCAACGTGACCTCAGGCGGTCGTGCAGTCCTTCGGGGACGGTGAGCCGCCCGCACATGGAACCTCAGTCAACCGCTCGAACGTCTGCGCGTAGGCGTTCCCCTGCGGTCCTCGCGTCAATCACACCGGCCGAAGGGGACGTAAGCCGACGTCAACAGCCCACCCATCGCGGCCCATAGTCGCAAATTTGCAATGTCCCGTATCAATCTTGCGCACGTTTATAGACTTACCTTGCTCTCGCTCCTAGCCTTCTTGCGTCCGCTCACCCCACGAGCCCTAAGGACGCACGCCTGTGACTTCCTCTCCCCAAGGCAGACCCCTGCGCCGCGGCGTAGCCGCATCCGTGTCATTGGCTCTCGCCGCGGCCGGCACGGTCGCGGCGGTGGCACTCGCCCCCCACGCGGTCGCGGCGGGAGTGCCCGCCCCCTCCCCTGTCGGGATCTCCGGCCGGGGCGCCGACGTTCCGTTCAAGGAACAGGAGGCCGAGTACGCCGCCACCAACGGCACCCTCATCGGGCCGGACCGCCTGTACGGCCATCTCCCCTCCGAGGCGTCCGGCCGTCAGGCGGTGACGCTGGACGCGGCCGGCGAGTACGTCGAGTTCACACTGACCGCACCGGCCAACGCCATGTCGTTCCGCTACTCGCTGCCGGACAACGCCGCCGGCACGGGGCGTGACGCGAGCCTCGACCTGAAGGTGAACGGGAACCAGCTCAAGAGCGTCCCGGTGACCTCCAAGTACGGCTGGTACTACGGCGGTTACCCCTTCAACAACAACCCCGGCGACACCAACCCGCACCACTTCTACGACGAGACCCGCACCACGTTCGGCTCCACGCTGCCGGTCGGCAGCAAGGTGCGCCTGCAGGTCTCCTCCACGAGCGCCGCACCGACGTTCACCATCGACCTCGCCGACTTCGAGCAGGTGGGCGCGGCGATCGGCAAGCCCTCCGGCGCTCTGGACGTGGTGAGCGACTTCGGCGCGGACCCGACCGGTACGGCGGATTCCACCGCCAAGATCCAGGCCGCGGTCGACGCGGGCAAGGCGCAGGGCAAGACCGTGTACATCCCGCAGGGCACCTTCCAGGTACGCGATCACATCGTCGTCGACCAGGTGACGCTGGCCGGGGCGGGCCCCTGGTACAGCGTGCTGACAGGGCGTGACCCGTCGAACCGGTCGAAGGCCGTCGGCGTGTACGGCAAGTACGCCGCTCAGGGCGGCAGCAGGAACGTCGACCTCAAGGACTTCGCCGTCATCGGCGACATCCGGGAACGTGAGGACAACGACCAGGTCAACGCCATCGGCGGCGCGATGTCCGACTCGACGGTCGACAACGTGTGGATGCAGCACACCAAATGCGGGGCCTGGATGGACGGGCCGATGGACAACTTCACCATCAAGAACAGCCGCATCCTGGATCAGACCGCCGACGGCGTGAACTTCCACGTGGGCGTCACCAACTCCACCGTCACCGACACCTTCGTACGGAACACGGGTGACGACGGGCTCGCGATGTGGGCGGAGAGCGTCCCGAACGTCAGGAACAAGTTCACCTTCAACACGGTGGTCCTGCCGATCCTCGCGAACAACATCGTCACGTACGGCGGCAGGGACATCACCCTCTCCGACAACGTCATGTCGGACACCATCACCAACGGCGGCGGCCTGCACGTCGCGAACCGCTATCCCGGGGTCAACTCCGGCCAGGGCACCGCCGTGTCCGGCACCACCACGGCCGCCCGCAACACCCTGATACGGACCGGGAACAGCGACTACAACTGGCAGTTCGGGGTCGGCGCGGTCTGGTTCAGCGGCCTCAACGAACCCCTGGACGCGACCGTCAACATCACCGACAGCGAGATCCTGGACAGTTCCTATGCCGCGATCATGAACATCGAGGGAGCGACGAAGGGGCTGCACTTCGACCATGTACGGATCGACGGGGCAGGCACCTACGCACTCCAGATCCAGGCACCCGGGTCGGCGTCGTTCAGCAACGTCACGGCGACGAACATCGGCCAGTCCAACCCGATCCACAACTGCGTCGGTTCCGGCTTCGCGATCACCCGTGGCGCGGGCAACAGCGGCTGGTACGCCGACCCACCGGTCTGCACCGGTACCTGGCCGGACCCGAAGTGGACCAACGGCGGAGTGCCGGGCGGGGGCACCCCGCCGCCCACCGATCCGCCCACCGATCCTCCGACCGATCCGCCGACCGATCCGCCGACCGACCCCACCGTGAACCTCGCCAGGAACCGGCCGGTCACCGAGACGAGCCACACCGACGTCTACCCCGCCTCCAAGGCCGTGGACGGCAACGCCGACACCTACTGGGAGAGCGCCAACAACGCCTTCCCGCAGTCCGTCACCGTCGACCTCGGCGCCGCCAAGGCGGTCAAGCGGGTCGTCCTCAAGCTGCCCCCGGCGTCCGCCTGGGCCACACGTACCCAGACTCTGAGCGTCCAGGGGAGCACCGACAACACCACGTTCACCACGCTCAAGCCGTCGGCCGGCTACACGTTCAACCCGGCGAGCGGCAACACCGCGACCCTCACCCTGTCCGGCACCCCCACCCGCTATCTGCGGGTCACCATCACGGGCAACACAGGCTGGCCCGCGGGACAGTTGTCCGAACTCGAGGCCTACACCGGCTGAGAGCGGCTCCGTCCCCCACCTTCCTGGCGGTCCTGTTCCGGAACTCTGACCCGGGGCAGGGCCGCCAGTGCCTCGAACGAGTCGCGGGACGGTCGACCGCCCCGGCTGTCAACGGCGTCGCAGGGACGGGTCGAGGAGCGCGGGCGGAGTGTCGTACTTCTCGTGGGCGGCGAGGTCGGTACCGGGGGCGACGATCGCGTCGATCGCGTCGAGCACGTCGGCGGAGAGCACAGTGTCGGCGGCGTCGAGTTGCGCCCGCAGGTGGGCCTCCGTGCGGGGGCCGATGAGCGCGCTCGTCACGGCGGGATGCGCCGTCACGAATCCGAGGGCGAGCTGGATCAGGGTCAGGCCGGCTCCGTCGGCCACTTCGGCCAGTCGCTCGACGGCGGCGAGCCTGGCCAGGTTGGCGGGCACGGTGGTGTCGAAGCGCTGCGGCATGAACGTCGAGCGGCTCGTGGTGATGTCCCGGCCCTCGCGGACCGCGCCCGACAGCCAGCCCGAGGCCAGCGGACTCCACACCAGCACACCGAGCCCGTACTCCTCGGTGACGGGCAGCACGTGGGTCTCGATCCCCCGCTGCAGGATCGAGTAGCTGGGCTGTTCGGTGACGTACCGGCTCAAGTGGTGTTCGCGTGCGGCCCATTGAGCCTGCACGAGTCGGTGGGCGGGAAAGGTGGACGAGCCGAAGTAGCGGATCTTTCCCGCGCGTTGCAGGTCGGTCAGGGCCGACAGCGTCTCCTCGTCACTGGTGTTCGGGTCCCATCGATGGATCTGGTAGAGATCGACATGGTCGACACCGAGCCGGCGCAGGCTGTTGTCCAGCTCGGTGACCAGCCAGCGGCGCGAGCCGCCCCGATGGTTCCGCTCGTCGCCCATGGGCATGCCCGCCTTCGTGGCCAGCACGATGTCGTCGCGTCGGCCGGCGATGGCTTTGCCGACCATCTCCTCCGACTCGCCGTCGCTGTACCTGTCGGCGGTGTCGATCAGGTTGATCCCGCCTTCGAGGGCGGCATCGACGATGGCGGTGGCCTCGTCCTGGGTGGTGCGCCCGATCGCGCCGAAGTTCATCGCGCCGAGCGCGAGGGAGCTGACCTGTACGCCGGTGCTGCCCAAGGTGCGGTACTGCATGATCCTGTCGCCTCCATTGCGGGTGAAGCGTGGTGGTGGACGGATTGGTCGCCGGGTTCCCGGTCTGCCATCATGAACAAACGGAACACCGTCCCGTTTGACGATACGGAACACTGTCCCACTTAACAAGCCGATACGGAACACCGTCCCGTTCGGCGGTTCGATCACGGAGGGAAGGGTGCGATGAGCGCCAGCGACGAGACCGCGGGGCAGGCGGCCCGGCCGAAACGAGCCGACGCCCGGCGCAATCAGGAGACGCTGCTCGACGCGGCCGCCTCGATCTTCGCCACGTCAGGCGTGGAGGCACCCGTACGCGATGTCGCGGCCGAGGCCGGTGTCGGGACGGCCACGATCTACCGCCACTTCCCGACGCGAGCGGATCTCGTCGTCGCCGTCTACCGGCACCAGGTCGAGGCCTGCGCCGAGGCGGGACCGGCCCTGCTGAGGGACTGCGCGTCCCCCCATGCCGCGCTGGCGCGATGGATCGACCTGTTCGTCGACTTCCTCGTGACCAAACACGGACTGGCCGCCGTCCTCCAGCCCGACAACACCGCCTTCGAGGCCTTGCACACCTATTTCCTCGACCAGCTCCTCCCGGTGTGCGCCCAGCTCCTCGACGCCGCGGCCGGGTCCGGCGAGATCCGCCCCGGCCTGAGCGCCTACGAGCTGATGCGCGGCGTCGGCAACCTCTGCATCGGCGCCGACAACGACCCCCGCTATGACGCGCGGCGACTGGTCGAACTCCTCATCGCGGGCCTGCGCCGAGCCCACTGATCCCCCTCCGTCGCCGGAGCCCGAGCCGGGCAGGCCGCTCCCGGCCGACCCGGTCCGCTCAGTCGGGGAGGCCGAGCGCTCCCGCCGCCTGGATCGCCAGCCAGACCTCGGCCAGGGCACCCGTCGACGTCAGATCCCGGTCGGCGAGCGCGCCGAACCGGCGCAGCCGGTGGGCGAGGGTGTTGGGGTGGATGTGGAGCGCCGCCGCAGCCGTCTCGGTGCGGCGGTCGCGCTCCATCCAGGTGCGGGCGGAGACCAGCAGCTGCGAGCCATGGGGCGCGTAGGCCGGACCCTCGAGGTGGTGGACCCCAGCACCGGCGACGTCTACGCGACCTCCCCGCTCTCGGGGGCGTCCCCGTCTGGCGCGACGCGACCCCGTCCGTGTGGCAGCGCGCGCTGCTGAAGATCGCCGACGCGATGGAGGCGCGGGCCGAAGAGCTGGTCGCCGCGGAGAGCCGGGACACCGGCGAGCCGCTGCATCTCACCCGCAGCGAGGAACTCGCCCCCGCGATCGACCAGGTCCGCTTCTTCGCGGGCGCGGCCCGGATGCTGGAGGGCCGCTCGGCCGGCGAGTACATGGACGGGATGACCTCGATCATCCGCCGCGAGCCGGTCGGTGTGTGCGCCCAGGTCGCGCCGTGGAACTACCCCCTGCTGATGGCCGTGTGGAAGTTCGCCCCGGCCCTCGCGGCGGGCAATGCCGTGGTCCTCAAGCCCTCGGACACCACCCCGGCCTCCACCCTGCTGATGGCCGAGATCATTGCGGATGTCGAAGGACCTCGACTTCGGCTGCGTGTGGATGAACACCCACATGGCACTCGTCGCCGAGATGCCGCACGGCGGGTTCGAGAAGTCCGGCTACGGCAAGGACCTCTCCGCGTACGGCTTCGAGGACTACACCCGGATCAAGCACGTCATGACGTCGCTCTGAGGGACCGCTCCACCGCGGTAGTCACTCTCGGGTGATGGTGTCGGGCAGGCCCGCGGGCCAGCCCGACCGTGCGTCACGGCCCGTCAGCCGTGCGAGACGTTCAGCCCGTAGAACGCGACGCGCGCGCCCTTCGTCGTGCTGTCGGAGGACGACTGGTTGTACGAGCCGGCCTTGAAGTACTGCTTGTACGGGAAGAACGACGACGGAATCGGGTAGTGCGTGGTGCTGCCGTTGACCGTCAGATCGATGGTGTTGCCGCCGGAGACGGCGATCGTGTACGTCCACGTCTTGCCGACCGCCACATGCCCCACCGTGTGGGGTGTCTGTCCGCCCGACGGCGAGTTCTCGGTGCCGACGACGATGTCACCGCTGGAGCGGTAGTACAGCTCCACCAGCGGTTTGGTGGACGATCCGCCGGAGCCGAGGTGGATCTGTCCGACGCACACGTTGGAGGTGACCGACACCACCCGCAGTGTCGCGCTCAGCCGGTGACTGCCGCTCAGCGACCAGTTCGCCGCGCTGCCACTGCGGTTCATCTCCCGCAGTTCGGAGCGGGCGTAGGAGGAGTTCGGTGTCGTGACGCCCTTCTCGGGCGCCCAGAAGGTCATCGCGCCGTCGCGGGTGTCGGTGTAGAAGTACGCGTCCTGGTAGCCGTTCGCCCCCTGCAGCCTGGAAGAGGAGATGGTGGTGGGCGAGCCCGGGGAGCCCACGGGCTCCTGCAGTTGCCAGACGGACAGGTCGAAGTTGCCACCGGGCGCGACGTCCGGATCGGCGGCGCCCGCGCCACCGGTGCCCAGGACGGTCGCCGCGACGACGACGCCCGCGACGGTGGCCGCCGTCAGAAGCCTGGAACGGGTCATGTTGACGTCCTTCACTGATCGTGGGGGATGGAAGGCGTTCCGCGGGTCCGGTGTGAACCGGTCCGCCCGGTGACGGTGACGACCCTCTCGCCGACTGTCCGGAGCAGACGGCAAGGGAAGGCACTGTTCATGTCATTGTTCATGTGGGTGAACAACGAGTTCACCTATGAACCCGCGCGTGCCGTGACGGTAAAGGTCTGAACCAGCTCCGTCAAGAGGTCGCGCGCCAGGCGGCCCTGGAATCAAGGGACTTGGGCCGGTCGAGGCGGATCTCGCACGTCCGCTGCCGTCGACGCCTTCGGTCACGAGGAACGCGGAATACCCGCCTCGCGCAGCAGGTGCCGCACCACACCGTCCTCGTCGTTCGCCGCGGTGACCGCGGTGGCGCGGGCGAGCACATCCGGGTGCGCATTGGCGGGCGCCACCCGACGGTCGGCGACGGAGAACATCGGCAGGTCGTTGAGGTGGTCGCCGTACACGGTGAGGCGCGCGTCCGCCATCCCGACGGCCTCAGCCAAGTTCCGTACGCCACACCCCTTCTCGGCCTCCGGATGCGCCACCTGCACCTCCGACCAGCCGGGCACGTACCGGTTCGCGGCGGCGAGCACCGCCGCACTCCCGTGCAGGGCCTTCTCCAGTTCGGCCACGGTCCGCTCGGCCCGGTGGTCCGGCACGAAGGCGATGACCGCGGCGGTGTGTTCGGCGTGCACGACATCCCGGATGTCGGCGCAGGGCCGCAGCCGGGGGTCGCCGTACGCGCGCTTCTCGTCGATGTACCAGGTGGCCGCGGGGTTCAGTCCCGTGCCGAAGTGGACGTGGTCGGCGGCGCCGTCCCAGGTGGTGAGGACCGCCTGGGTGCCCAGCGCCTCCAGCGTGTCGATCGCGACCAGCGCGGCGGCGGCGTCGAGCGTGCGGTGCGCGAGGTGACGACCGGTGGCGAGGTCGGTGAGAAAGGCGCCGTTGAGTTCGACGACCGGCAGGCGCAGCCTCACCCCGGCGAGCAGTGTCCCCATGGCGGCGGCGCTGCGCGCGCTGGCGACGGTCAACGCGAGCCCGGCGTCCAGGAGTTGGTTGAGACCGTCGCGCGCGAACGAGCTGAGCGTGGCGTCGGAACGCAGCAGCGTGCCGTCGAGATCGCAGACGTGCAGGTCGCCACGGCCGTCCTGGCCGGCGGTCCGGTCCTCGGGGGCGGCGAGCCGGGTCAGCCGTCCGGCCAGGACCTGGCCTCCGAGAGGTTCACCATCCGCCGGCACACCGCTTTCACCGAGGACCGCACGATCCTGTTCCAACAGACTCCCCCATCACCGTGACTTCCCCGCGACCGTACCGACCCAGGACACGGGAGCCTCCGAGCTCCATGACCAGGCCTTCGACCACCACCCCGGTGCGCGAACTCGGCCAGAAACCGTCACGTGCCCCGGTCCGCCCCATAGTCTGTACATCATGATCGATTCGTACAACCGTAAGAGCGACACCGAGGTCGCGACGACGGCGGCACGTTCCGGCGCGGAGGTGGTACGCGGCCTGTACGGCCGACGGCTCGCCCGCGTCGACAAGGGCGGCGGGGACTTCGCCACCACGGCCGACGTGCTGGCGGAGAAGGCGATCCTGGGCGTCCTGCGTGCCGCGCGCCCCGACGACGCGGTGCTCGGCGAAGAGGGCGGGCAGCAAGGAGCCGCCGGGGCCGCTCGCCGGTGGCTGGTCGATCCCTTGTGCGGCACCCTGAACTACGCCGTCGGCAGCATGCTGGTAGCGGTCAACGTGGCTCTGCGCAACGGGGTGGCGGCGGTGGCCGACCCGTTCGGCGATGAGGTCTTCTTCACCGACGGCGAGGCAGCCTGGGTCCGGCACGGCGGGGTCGACACGCGCCTCGCGCCCACGCCCGCCAGTCAGTTGGTCGACGTGAACCTGGACCCGCCGTTTCCGAACGCGCCCGGATTCCGAGCCGTGGACCTGCTCGCCCACCCCGGGTTCGTGGAGCGGTTCAGACCGCGGGTGGTCTCCACGACGCTGGCGTTGGCCTGGGTCGCGGCAGGCAGGCGCGCCGCGTACGTGACCGACGGCGGCGACCTGTCCGGAAGCGTGCATTTCGCCGCCGGTATCGCCTTGTGCCGGGCCGCCGGCTGCGTGGTCACGGGGATCGACGGTGCCCCGATCGGCGAGAACGGCCGCGGGCTCGTGGCGGCCGCCGACGCCGAGACCCACGATCTGCTGATGACGATGATCCGCGCCCAGAACTGACCGAGCCCCTGGAGTCGGCCGACTCGCGGCGTCCGCCCTGTGTAGCCTGAAACACGTGTATACGACGCGAATCTCGCGACGGGTGAACGCCTCGCGAGCAGAGGTCTACCGGGCACTGCTGGACGCGAACGCCGTCGCGAAGTGGCGGGTACCGACCGGTATGCGCAGCGAGGTCCATGCGTTCGAGCCCCACGAGGGTGGTGCGTTCCGGGTCTCGCTCAGCTATGAAGCACCGAACGGAACCGGCAAGTCGGAGGCGCACACCGACACCTACCACGGCCGTTTCGTGGAGCTCGTCCCGGATGAACGCGTGGTCGAGGTCGTCGAGTTCGAGACGGCCGATCCCGGGCTCCGCGGAGAGATGACCATGACCACGGAGCTGACCGAGGTGGACGGCGTAACCGAGGTCCTCATCGTGCACGAGGGAGTCCCGGACGCGGTGCCCGCCGCCGACAACGAGACCGGAACGCGCATGGCGTTGGACAACCTGGCCCGGCTGGTCGAGTCGAAGCAGGACGAGGGGGCGTGAGGTCGACGACTCCGTCAGGCCCCGAGCGGAGCTTCAAGGTCGTCCCGCAGGATCGAATCTGCCCGGTCCGGGCGGTACCGGTCCGGTCCCTTCCTTCCAGGGATGCTCGGAAGCGCGGGCACGGGTGCGACCGACGAGCCCGAGCAGGAAGCCCGCCGGGATGGTGACCAACCCGGGTGTCTGGAGCGGGAACCAGTGGAAGTCGTCGTCGGGGAAGACCGCGATGGAGGTGCCCGACACCGCGGGGGATCCGGTCAGCAGCAGCACGATCAGCGGAAGGGTCCCGTAGACGGTCCAGCGCACGCCGGTGGCGGAGTGGCCGGGCAGGAAGAGCGCGTACAGCAGGACCGGGGCGAGCACCGAGGCCGCGACGGTGAACGACAACGAGATCAGCGTCAGTCTGCCGCGGTCCCCGAGCTTCGCCGCCAGGACGACGGCGACGGCTCCGACCAGGACGATGGCCAGCCGTGCCCGGCGTATCTCCCCGGCCGCCGAGCGGCCCCCGGTTCCGTGGGCGGGCCGGCCGCCGAAGTCGCGGGCCAGGCTGGAGGCGGCGGCCAGGGTGATGCCCGCGACCGCGGCGAGGGTGGTCGCGAAGACGGCGCAGGCGACGATCGCGAACAGCATGCTGTGCCGGGCACCGCCGGCGACCGGGTCGAGAGCGCCCGTCACCAGCAGAAGTGCGGTCGCTCCCCCGGGGTCGGCGGCCCGCAGCAGGTCCCGCCCGATGAGGGCGCAGGCACCCAGCCCGGCCACCACGACTCCGGCGCACACCACCGCGACGGGGCCCACCGCCCAGCCGACGGCGCGCCGCGCGGTGCGGGCGTCCCGGACCGGGTACAGCCTCATGGTGATGTGCGGCAGACACGCGGCGCCGACCAGGAGCGTGGCCTCGAAGCCGATCAGGTCGAGGCGCCCGGCGACGGAGTGGCCGAAGTGGAGTCCGGGGGTCACATAGTCGCCGCCCGCTCCGGAGCGCTCCCGGGCGGCGTCGAAGAGGGCCGGTGGTGACCATCCGTACCGGGCGAGGACGATCCCGGCGAGCAGCAGCATGGCGGTGAGGGCCACACCGACCTTCAGGATCTGTACGTATCCGATGCCGCGCATCCCTCCGAACGCGGCGTAGCAGACCATCAGGGCGCCTCCGGCGACGGTGCACCCGGTGAGCGCGCCGTCGGGGAGCCCGAACATGGCCGCCATGATGCGACCGGCCGTGGAGAGCTGCACCAGGAGCAACGGAGAGAGGACGACGAGCGTGGCGACGCCGAGGGCCCGGCGTACGGAGGGGGCGCCCAGCCGGTCGGCGAGGAAGTCCCCCAGGGTGAACACGCCCGCGCGGCGCAGGGGTTCACCGAGGATCCGCATGACCAGATAGAGCGAGACGATGGTGGCGCAGGCGAAGAGGATGCCGTCCACCCCGTCGAGGGCGACCGCTCCCGTGGTACTGAGCAGGGTGGCCGCGGAGATGTAGTCACCGGCGATGGCGAGCCCGCCTCCGACCGGTCCGAAGGCCGCGCTGCCGCCCGCGTAAAAATGCTCGGGGTCGTCCAGGTCGGCCGCCGCCAGCCCGCACAGCAGCAGGGACACGGCGACGAACCCGAGGAAGACCACGACGGCGAGCGACTGTCCGTCGGCGGCGCTCACGCGTGGCGCTCCGATGTCGCTGGTGCGTGCAGTCCTGTCGGTGCGCCCGGGACCGGAGGTGAGGGAGATACGGGAGACATGCCGGGCATGGCATCAGCCGCCCCGCGCCGGGTACAGGGGCCGACGCGTTCGGGAGGCGGTTGCACAGCGCTACGGGGGCGGACTTGTGCGGCAGCACAAGCCCGGCACGCCTCCGTGAATCGACCCCAACACCATGGTCCGCCGGGGGAACTGGCGCGGGCATCACCCCCGAGCCCTCCCCCGTGTGGGAGGAGTACGTCCCGAACGCCGGCACTCAGCCCGGCGCCCTCACGGCCCGGACGGCCCCCGTTCGGACTGTTGGAGGCGCGTAGCAACGGACCGTCTCAGGCCTGGGCGACGGACCGCCTCAGGCCCGGGCGACGGACCGTCTCAAGGAAGGATCGAGTCGACGTATCCGCCGTCGACCCGCACCGCGCCCCCGGTCGTCGCCGACGCCTGTTCCGAGCTGAGGTACACGACGAGGTTGGCGATCTCCTCGGGTTCGATCAGCCTCTGCAGGAGGGACTGGGGGCGGTATTCGCGCATGAAGGCGCGCTGCGCCTCGCCCCAGGGCAGGTCGCGGTCCACGAGTTCATAGACGAACTCCTCGACGCCACCGGTGTGCGTGGGGCCCGCGATGACGGAGTTGACGGTGACGCCCGTACCCGCGGCCGCCTTGGCGAATCCCCTGCTCACGGCCAGCAGGGCCGTCTTGGACATGCCGTAGTGGATCATCTCCGCCGGGATGGCCACCGCCGAGTCGCTGGCGATGTACTGGACGCGTCCGAATCCCCGGTCCGTCATGCCGGGCAGGTAGAGACGGGTGAGACGGACGGCGGCGAGCACGTTGATCTCGAAGTAGCGCCGCCATTCGTCATCGCTGATCTCCAGGGCCGGCCTGGCCCCGAAGATCCCCAGGTTGTTGACCAGGATGTCCACCTCGGGGAGGGCCTCCAGGGCACGGGCGGCGCCCTCCTCGGTGCCGACGTCGGCGGTCACGGCCACCAGGTCCGCCTGGGGCGCCTCGGCCCGGGCGCGTCCGACGGCCTCCTCGACCCGGCGCGCGTCCCGCCCGTTGACACCGACGCGGGCGCCGGCCCGGGCGAGCCCCAGCACGATCGCCGCGCCGATTCCCTGTGTCGAGCCGGTGACGAGTGCGGTCCGTCCTGCAAGATTCAGCTCCATCAGCGCACTCCATTGCCGTCGTGGAGAGTCGGGGCACCTCACTCGTCCCCGTCCGATCATCACGGACGGCCCGGACATCGGCATGGCGGACGGGAGGGGCACGCGCACCGTGGCGGCCCGGCCACCGCGTTGATCCATCGGAATGATTCACCGGCGCGGCGGAGTGAAGGATGGGACGGTACGCCCCGCATCGACGGCGCCCGGACCTCGCGGTCACTAGCGTTGCCGCTTGTGTCGATGAGCTATGCCTTTGTGAACCTGAAACCCGGAGTGGGCAAGACGACGAGCGCGGTGTGGTTGGCCCACGCGCTGCACGAGTCGGGCTTCTCACCCCTGCTGGTGGACAGTGACCCCGCTTCCTCGGCGCTGCGGTGGAGCGAGTTGGCGGGAGGCTTTCCGTTCCCGGTGTTCTCCCTTCCGGTCGGTGACGTGCACCGGCGCGTGAACGACTTCCTCGGCGACCGGCGGGCCGTCGTGTTCGACGCGCCGCAGATGGAGGACCACGCCCACATCGCCCGGGGCGTCATGCGGTACGCGAGCGAGTGGATCGTTCCGGTCACCCCGTCCCCCATCGAACTGGACCGGATGGCGCCCATCGGCGGCGAGATGGGCGACGTACAGTCCCTGCGGGCTCTGCCGGCCCGCGCCGCTGTGCTGCTGAACCGTACGAACCGTCCCGACGCGACGCGGACCGGTCCCGACGCCGACGCCCGCGAGGCGCTCACCGAGCGCGGCTTCGACGTACTGTCCACCCACATTCCGCGACTCGACCTGTACTCCCAGTCGTTCGGCAGCCCTGTCGAGGTCAAGGGATCGGCGTACATGGATCTCGCGGACGAGCTCATCAAGCGTCAGGACACGATGTGAATCAGCGCAGGGACACCTACCGAGCCGCCTTGCAGCGGGAGCCGGACCCCGCAGCACCGCGCCATGCCAAGGTCGCGCGGCTGCACACGCGATACGTCCGCGTGACGATCGAGTTCGACCCCGCGTTGCCGCGCGAGCTGACCCGGTGGGTGGGACCACCCGTGTCCGCGGTCCTGCGCGTCGGCGCGGCCGTGCTGCGCCCGCTGACGGGCACCACGTAGGCACGTCGACGCCCGCCCGGGGGCGCTGGGAGCCCGCCGAGGACCCATCGAGGACCCGCCCGGCGAGCGAGGCACAGGACGGCCGCGAGATCGGGCGGCCTGTTCGGCGCATCGCCCGGCCGGGCGAGGGGCATCGACAGATGACCGCCCCGGCCCCCGCCCCACCGGTTTGCCCTCCCCCGTCGGTGGTCCTACGATGGCGGGCAGATATTTTAGCTCGCGAGGTAAATCTTCTCGCCTCGCCACTCAGAGGAGACTCATGAGCGGTCTGCATGGAACGCACGACCTGGGCCACACCGTCGCCGGATGGGCCGGAACCGCCATCGCGGTGATCGGTTTCTGTGTCGCGGGTGCCGCCATGACGAGGGGCTCGACACCGGGTCTCGTGGTCGGCGCGGCTGTCATCACCGTCGCCGCGGCGGCCACCTGGGTGCTGCATCTGTGCGGCTGGGGCAAGCCGAGCGGGCCCCGGTCCGTCCGTGAGCAGAACTGGCGCGTCAGGGACCAGGCAGCCGCCCAGGGTCACCCCGACTGCCTCGGCTGCCGCATCGCCGGACGAACAGGCGCCCGCCGCGCCGCCGCCGCGTCCGGGAGCAGGCCGCTGCCGTCCGCGCGTACACCCAGAGAGAGCGCGCCGACCCGCCTCCGGTCAGCCGTGCCGGCCGAGGCTTCAGCGGTACGGAGCGAGGGCTGGGGCGGGGGCGGGGACGAGCGCTGAGTCCGCCCGGACACTCAGTCCCGTGCGGGTGACGGGCCCTCGGCCCGGGCGGCTTCGCGCAGGTCGTCCAGGCTCTCCTGCATCGCCGTCCTGGCCTTGGCGAACCAGTCCGCCAGTACCGCGACCTCGTCGCGGGTGAAGTCGGCGAACAGCAGGCGCAGACGCTCGTAGAAGGGGCCGTAGACCTCGAGGATGCGCGCCTGGGCGGACTCGTCCATCACGACCCAGACCCGTCGACGGTCCGTCAGGTCACTCTCCCTGCGGACGAAACGAGCCTTCTCCAAACGGTTGAGCACACCGGTGACAGCGCCCGTGCTCAACCGGGCTCGCGCGGCGAGATCGCTCGCGCCCAGGGACTCACCGGCCAAGGACGCCTCGATCACGAACCCGAGACAGGTCAGGTCGGTGATGTTGAGCCCGAGCCGTCCGGCGATGTCCTGCTGCCCGAACTGCGCCAGCGCGATCAGGCGGTCCATCTCGTACAACGCCTGCTCAGCGGTCGCCTCGGGACGCGCCTTGCCCTCCATGCATCACCCATGACCCATGACATCACCACGCCAAGCCGAATCGGACGGGACAAACCCTAACGTTCATCCGCCCGGGCCACCGACCAGGCCGCCCGTACCGACGAGCGCGGGTGTACGAGGACGGGGACGCTCCAGGCAGGTGGTCGGGCCCGGACAGGGCGGCACCACAGCCGTTCGGTCCGTTCGGTCCGTTCGGCGACCCCACTGCGCGCGAGGTGCCGCGGTCTGCCGACACTCAAGCCATCATGGCGCCCCGACCTATTGATTCTGGGTGAACGCCGCACGGTACGCGCTGGGCGTGAGCCCTGTCCTTCTCGACAGGTGCTGGCGCAGAGAGTCCGTGGTGGCGAGGCCACTCAGCTGGGCAACCCGGCCCATCGGCAGGTCCGTTGTCTCCAGGAGTTCCTGCGCCCTGATCACACGCTGGTGGAGAAGCCACTGCAGCGGGCTCAGGCCTGTTTCGTCGTGGAACCTGCGAGTCAGCGTGCGGACGCTGGTCGTCGCGTGAGCGGCGAGGTCGGCACGGGTGAGCGGTTCATGCAGGCGATCGAGCGCCCATGTCCGGGTCGCGGCCAGTGAGGTGCCCGTCTCGGGCGGCAGAGGGGTCGCGATGAACTGTGCCTGCCCGCCGGGCCGCACCGGCGCCGCCACCACCAGTCTGGCGACGGCGTTGGCCGCCGCGGCGCCGTAGTCGGAACGGACCAGGTGCAGGCACAGGTCGATGCCGGCGGACAGCCCCGCGGAGGTCAGGACGTTGCCGTCCTCCACGTAGAGCACATCGGGCCGCAGCCGGACCGAGGGGAAGCGGGCGGAGAACTCCTCGGACTTGGCCCAGTAGGTGGTGGCGCTGCGGCCGTCGAGCAGCCCGGCTCGGGCGAGGACGAACGCTCCTGTGCAGATCGAGGCGATGCGTTTACCCGCGGCTGACGCGTGGCGCAGCGTCGCGAGAAGACGCGGTTCGATGTCGTCGCGGGCACCGGTTCCGGTCACGATGACGGTGTCGGCGTCGTCGACGGCCTCCAGCCCGTGCCGGACGGTGACCTCCATGCTGCTGGTGGCGACGGGACCGGGGTGGGCGGTACAGATGCGCACCTGATAGCCGGGGCGGCCGTCGATGGTCGTCTCGCCGAGGACGAGCTCAGGAATCGACAGGTCGAAGGTGGTGGCAGGGGGCACGGCGACGACGGCGACCTGACGCATGGCCCGAACCTCCGGGTGTTTGGCATTCGGGCCACTACCCTACGGATCAGCCGTGGCGGAGGGTAGGGGCGTTGGGGCGGACCGGTCCCAGCCTGTCGACCAGGGAGTGGACACGTGTCCTTGTACGTCATCGTCGGAGCCGGAGCCACGGGATCGGCCGCCGCACGGCTGTTGGCGGACGCCGGAGAGCAGGTCCGGCTCGTCACCCGCCGGGGCAGCGGGCCTGCGCACCATCGGATCGACCGGGTGACCGCCGACGCCACCGATACCGCGCGGCTGATCGAACTGACCCGCGGAGCGGCGGCCCTGTTCAACTGCGCCATGCCGGCCTACGACCGATGGCCGTCCGAGTTCCCACCGCTGGCCGCCTCGTTGCTGGCCGCAGCGGAACGTGGCGGAGCGGACTACGTCATGCTCGGGAACGCCTATGGTTACGGACCCGTTGACGGGCCCTCCACCGAGGACCTTCCCATGGCGCCCACCAGCGTCAAGGGCCGCGTCCGGGCCCAGATGTGGCACGACGCACTCGCCGCCCACGAGGAGGGCCGGGTGCGGGTGACCGAGGTCCGGGCCAGCGACTACCTCGGTGCGGGCGCGTACTCGCCGTTCACGCTCATGGTGGGGGCACAGGTGCTGACCGGTGCGCCCGTCTCGTACCCGGGAGACCTCGACGCCCCGCACAGCTGGACATACACCGCCGACGCAGCCCGGACGCTGATCGCCGCCGCCCGGAACGAGAAATCCTGGGGCCGGGCCTGGCACGTTCCGTCCACCTCCCGGATGCCGGTCCGCGAGCTGGCCGCACACCTGGCCCTGGCAGCCGCCGTGCCCAGCCCCGAGCTGACGCACATGCCGAAGACCGAGTTGGAGGAGATCGGACGGACCGATTCAGTCATGGCGGAGTTCCCGGAGATGCTGTACCTGTACGACCGTCCCAGCATCCTCGATGCGTCGTTCACCGCGGAGGCCTTGAACATCGCGCCGACGCCGCTCGATACGGTCCTCGACGAGATGGCGGGGGAGCACGGCCGGCCCGAGGCCTGCAAGCACCCTTCTGACGGTCGGTCAGGCACTCGAAACTGCTGAGTCCCAGGTCAGGAATGAAGGTCCCGGGGTCAGCCGACCCGTCCGCCTCGGCGAGCACCCGCGCATCCCCAGCCGGCCGCCACGGACGTCAGCACCTCGCGGACGGTGCGCACCCTCGCCGGAGGGGAGGCGGAGATGCGGGCTGCCGCCAACCGCCTGGCCCCGCCCGGCACTGCGCGTGACCTGACGAAGGCTCAGGTATCCATCGGGTGGCCGCCGTCGCCCTCGACCACGACCCGGTCGACGCCGGGCTCGTCGGCCCGTTCGACCATCGTCAGGTCGATCTCCCCGTCGCCGGTGGTGTCGAACTGGTAGAGATCGGCCTTGCCGTCACCCGTGGTGTCGGTCATCCATACGTCGGTCCTGCCGTCACCGTTGGTGTCGGCGCTGAGGACGACGTGATGCTCGTCCCCCTGGGTCTCGACCACTTCTTCCGTGCCGTCATTCGTCTCCATGACGGCCGGTTGCCCCCGTCGACCCGTCCAAAACTACGACCCCTCGCGGCCTGGCAGGACAGGCTCAGGCTCCAGGGCGGGCCCAGGAGGCCCGAGAACGGCCGGCCCCGGAGGCCCGAGAACGGCTGAACGCTCAGGCCAGGAACCGCGTCAGCACATCGTTGAGTTCGACCGGTTCCTCCGTGGGGAGGGAGTGGTGGGACGCGTTCGGAAGGAGAGTGACGGTCGCCCCGGGCATGAGCCGCCGGGCCTCGGCGGCCACGCGCCGCACCTGGTGAGCGCGGCTGCGACCGGCGAGGAGTACCAGCGCCGGAACGGCGCAGGCCGTCAGGTCTTCCGGCTTCGGGCGTCGCATGGCGACGACCTTCGACCGGTGGGCGGTGGCGGCGCTGCCCAGGAACGCCTGCCAGGCAGGATTCTCCGGCGTACGGCTCGTTTCCCACCGGTGGAAGGCTGCCGCCCGTTCGGCGCTGGGTCTGAGCAGCATCGGCAGCGCGCGACCGAGGTATCCGAGGCTCATCCCGGCGAAGCAGTTGGTGGGGTCCAGCAACGCGAGGCGGCCGAGCCGGTGGGGTGCGTGCAGCGCGTAGTTCAGGGCGATCCAGGCTCCGTAGGAGTGGCCGCACAGGTGCGCGCCGTCCAGGCGCAGCTCGTCGAAGAGGGCGTCGAGCCACGCCATCAGGTCATCGGCACCGCGCAGTGGCGCCCCGTCGTGGACGCTGCGGCCGATGTCGCCCATCAGGTCAGGCGCGTAGACCCGGCAGGCGGCGGCCAAGGGCCCGACGTTGGCGAACCACACGACCGAGGTGGTGCCCCCGCCGGGCAGCAGCACGAGCGGGGTGCCGTTCTTCGGGCCGGTGATGTGGACCCGGGTGCTGCCGTAGGGAGACGGCACATCGACACTCTCGACCTCGACGGGCCACTGGCGCAGGACGGTGTCGTACGCCGTCCGGAATCCTGCCTCGCCATCCATGATCGCCGCCCTATGATTGCTCGACCAACGATAGTCTCGATGGTCGAGATAATATCATCGGGAGGAACACCATGGACGATCGGAACCCGGACCTGCACCTGGTCCATCTGTTGCGAGCCGTCACCGTGGAACTCGATCTCTTCGCGGCCGAGTTCGCCGGCCTCCATGGCCTGCACCCCACCGATGTGCGCGCGCTGATCCACCTCCTGGACGCCGGCCGGGCCGACACGCCCGCCACCCCCGGATGGCTCGGCGCGCAACTGGGAGTGAACTCGGCGTCGACCACAGCCCTGATCGACCGGCTGGAGGGCCTGGAGCTCGTCCGCCGGGAACGGGACACCCGCGACCGCCGGCGGGTCCTGCTCACCGTCACGGACAAGGCCGTCGCCCTGGGCTGGTCCTTCTTCGGTCCGTTGATCGACGAGATGGTCGCGTCGATGCGCACCTTCGACGAGGAGGACCTGGCCACGGTGCGGCGTTTTCTGCTGGCCATGCGTGACGTCGCCGCCACCGGGCGACGGAACCAGAGGGACGGCTCCGGCGGGCAGTGACATGCCGACAAGGCGCACGTGGCGGCCGACGAGGTGCCCGTGACTGCGGACGGGGTGCCCGCAGGCTGTCGGCAGACCGGTCGCGCCTCGCGGCCCTGCTCGCAGCGGTACGTCGCCGCACCCTGGCCACCGACCGGTGCTTCTCCCGTAGGGCAGGATGGGTGTCATGACCGAGATCCGCACCCCCCGCCTCCTCCTCCGCCGCTGGTACGACGACGACCTCGCCCCCATGGCGGACATCAACGCGGACCCCCAGGTCATGCGCTGGATCGACGACGGGTCGGTGCGTGACCTGGACGACACGGCCGAGGACATCGAGCGGTGGGAAGAGGAATGGGACGAGGAAGGCTTCGGCCTCTTCGCCGTGGAGCTGCTGGGCTCGGGTGAGATGGCCGGCTTCGCGGGACTGTCCGTACCGGAGTACCTGCCGGAGGTCCTGCCCGCCGTGGCGATCAGCTGGCGGTTCGGCTCACAGTTCTGGGGCCAGGGCTACGCGTCCGAAGCCGCCCACGCCACCCTGGAGTTCGCGCTCCAGGACCGCGGACTCGACCGTGTCATCAGCATCAACCGGATGGGCAACGAGGCCTCGGAGAACATCGTCCGCAAGCTCGGCATGAAGCCGGAGAGCGAGACGACGCACCCTGTGTACGGCTTCCCGCTGAGCATCCACGCCATCGATCTGACCGAGTTCCAGGCGTGACGCCCGCCGCCCGAAGCTGACCAGCACTGCCGTCACCTCTGCCCGGGTGATGACGGCAGGGACTGCGGGAGGGACTGCGGGAGGGACTGCGGGAGGGACTGCGGGAGGACGCCGCCGAGCACTTCACCTGGCTGGCGGGTTTCCTCGGCCTCGACAGCCCGGCGTCCAGCGCGGCGACCCGCGAACTGCTGGGGTGGCGGCCGGATCAGCCGGGTCCGATCGAGGACCTGGACAAGGGCCACTCCTCCCGAGCCGAACAGCAGTAGTCGGCCGCGTCTCCCGGCCGGGCGGGGACGGCGAGGCACCGTCCGGCAGCCGACCCCGCGTCAACTCCGCGGGGCAGGCTCTTGACGGCGATATGCCGCCTGCCGGGTTCCGTCCGGGCGGAACCGGGGCACAGTGGCCGACATGCCTCTCTCGCTGCATCACATCGTCATCGACGCTCACGACCTCCCCGCCCTGGCCCGGTTCTGGGCCGAGGTGCTCCGCTGGCGGATCCTGTCCGAGCGGGAGCGGGAGGTCGTGATCGGGCCGGACGAGACGGCCCCGGTGGGCATCTGCTTCATGCCGGTGACGGACCACAAGGTCGTCAAGAACCGCCTGCACCTCGATCTGACGTCCGCGGCCGAGGACAGGGAGGCGGAGATCGAGCGCATCCTCGCACTCGGCGCCCGCAGAGCGGACGTCGGGCAGGGCGGCGACGAGTCTTGGACCGTGCTGGCCGATCCGGAGGGGAACGAGTTCTGCGTGGTCCGCCCGAAGGCGACCCTCATCCGCTAGGACCCTTCGACGACAGTCACCGCTCTCCCGACTCACGCGACGGGGTACTCTCCGACGCGGGCTGTCGGACCAGGTAGACGGCCGCGATGGAGACCAGCACGGCCATGCAGGCGATGAACACGAGCCCGGCGCCTTCCAGACCGATCGGACGCACCAGCACGCCCACGCCGATCACCGGCAGTGAGATGCCCGTGTAGGCGACGACGAAGAGGGTGGAGATCACCGCGGCGCGCTGGTGCTCGGGAGACGCCTGCGCCACGGTGGCCAGCGCCCCGCGAAAGGCCAGCCCCTGGCCGCCTCCGCCGACGATCGCGCTCAGCACCACCAGTGCCAGCAGGTCCCAGCGCAACGCGCCCGCGAGCAGCGCGAGCCCGGCGAGGAGGGCGAAGCAGCCCAGCGGCAGTGACCGCCGCACGCCGACCCGGCCGACGGCGAGCTGACCACCGGTCGAGGCGAAGAAGGCGAGGGCGACGATCAGCCCGCTCACCGCGTGGCTGTGCACGTCCAGGGACTCGGTGAGGAACGCCGGGCTGACCGACGTGAACACGCCGAACAGGGCGAACCCCACGAACGCGGCGATCGCGGGCGGCCCGAACACCGGACGCACCTCCGGGGGCAGGCCGGGCCGCTGTGGTCGTACCGTGCTCAGCGGTCGGCGTTCCCCCACGGTCTCCGGGAGCCGCAGCAGGACGGCGGCCGAGCAGGCCACCAGGACGAGGTGGACGACGAACGGCAGATACAGCGGCCAGGGCGCGTACTGTGCGAGCAGCCCGGCGAGCAGGGGGCCGCAGCCCAGCCCGCCCATATTGGCGGCCGTCGCCACGAAGGTGGCCCGGGCGGCGCCGCCCCGGGGTGCCAGTTCCATCACGTACGCGGTGGCGGCCCCGGTGAAGAGACCGGCGGACAGCCCCGACAGCAGCCGACCCGCGTACAGCCAGCCCAGTCCGGTGGCGCAGAGGAAGCAGACAGCGCTCGCGGCCGCGAATCCGAGGCCCCACAGCAGCACCGGACGCCTGCCCACCGAGTCCGAGGCGTTGCCCGCCAGCAACAGCACGCCGATGACCCCGAAGGCGTACACGGCGTACACGACGGTGACCATCAGCTCGGAGAATCCGAACTTCTCCTGGTAGAGGCCGTAGAGAGGGGTGGGCAGCGTGGTGCCGGCCATGCATACGGCGAACACCGCCCCGCTGAGCAAGCATGGGCGCCACCCTCGGCGATCACCGTCCATGCCGCCGACAGTAACGTCGTACGCCGCCGTGGTCCGCCCCGACGTGCCGCGACGGGAGGCCCTGCGCGTGCTCGCGATCCGGTACGCCGGAACGTCCGGTCCCCCGCCCGTGGGTGACGGACGGGGCACGGTCCGCCCTCCTGTACCGGGAGGGCGGACC